>JAHFFS010000099.1 GCA_023247815.1 Candidatus Omnitrophota bacterium | reverse complement strand
ATTGTTGGATTCACGGATCACCGCCGAGCGCAATCTCCAGTGTTTTGTCCATTCCTTTGGGATGGTGCAGGGAGGAGAAATGGTTAAGACGCAGTGGGAGTTTTTAGAGGCCATGAAACAATATGGATTCATGACCAATCCTTACAGCCGGTTGTGTTTAACCTTTGAGGAAGTAAAAAGTTATTGTTTGGAATTGCAAAATGAGCGGCAAGAATTGCCATATGAAGTCGACGGTGTGGTCATCAAAGTCAACTCTTTAGAACAGCAGGATCGTCTGGGCGCGACACAGAAGAGTCCGCGCTGGGCGGTTGCTTATAAATTTCCAGCACAGCAGGCAACAACGCTCGTCAAGAGAATCGTGATTCAGGTTGGAAGGACCGGGGTCTTAACCCCGGTGGCGGAATTGGAACCGGTGCCTTGCGCGGGTGTCACCATTTCGCGGGCGACACTGCATAACTTCGACGAGGTCAAACGGCTTAAGATTGGGGTTGGTGATCGGATTTTGGTGGAACGTGCCGGCGACGTGATCCCGAAGGTCATTAAAGTCGTTGAGCCGGCAGCAAAGAAAAAACGGATCAGTGTGCCCAAACAGTGCCCGGAGTGCAAAGGAAAAGTTTTGCGGGTCAAGGCGGAAGATGTTGCCTACCGCTGCATCAATCCATCCTGTCCCAAAAAGTTAGAACTCAATCTGGTCCATTTTGCGTCGCGGGGTGCCATGGACATCGAAGGGTTGGGTGAGGTCGCGGTCAAACAGCTCTTAGAACAGGGGTTGGTCAAAGATATTGCTGATATTTATTTTTTGAAAAGTGATGATCTGTTAAAGTTAGAATTGTTCAAGGAAAAAAAGGCGCAGAATCTGCTCACGGCGATTGAAATCAGCAAACAGCAGCCGCTTTCCCGATTGTTGTTTGGATTAGGGATCATCAATATCGGAGAGAAGGTTTCCTATGTCCTTGCCCAGCGGTTTGGGTCAATGGACGAATTGCTGAAAGCCGGGGTGGAAGAATTGGAAAGCATCCATGAGGTTGGGCAGGTCATGGCGGAAAGTGTCGAGGCATTCTTTCAGCAGCCGTCAACCCAGACGCTGATTCAGAAATTGAAACGGGCCCAAGTGAATATGCTTGAGCCGATTGAGGTGAAGGGCCAGAAATTGCAGGGAAAGAAATTTGTTTTTACCGGTGAGTTGTTGAATTTAACCCGTACCCAAGCGGCCGCGTTGGTAAGAAAGCTTGGCGCGGAAGTCGTTTCTTCGGTGAGTGCCAATACTGATTTTGTCGTTGCCGGTGAGAACGCGGGATCAAAATTGGAAAAAGCAAAGGCCTTGGGGGTGAAGGTTCTTGCTAACAAAGAATTCGAGGAGATGGTTTATGGCTAAAAAATTTTGGATTCAGGAAAGATGGGCGGTTATTTTGTTGGTCGGTTTTTTTACGATGACGGCTGCGGGCTGCGAGCCTTTGCGGAAGAAATTCACCCGGAAAAAGAAAGAGAACGTTGAGACAGAATCGCTACCTGTTCTTGATCCGGTCATTTACCCCGACGTTGTGAAAACATCGGATCAGATTTATCAACATCATTATTCACTTTGGCAGGTCTGGTATAGGGATTTGTTGACCGAATTCCAAGAAAAACACAGTGATAAGCGGCGACGGTATATCATCAGCCAAATGTTGGCACAGTTGGATGCGATGCAGGACGTTGTTCAGGGAGAAAAAAAGACATTACTGACTCAGCTTCGCGATTCGCTGCAAAGTGTGTCTGCTGATTTTGAAAGGCCGATGGGTATTCGCAATGATGATTTGTTAGAGAAACAGATCACCCATCTGGAGCGGCAATTGCGCAATACTTTAAGTCCCCAGGATGTTAAAGGGACTTTGATAGGAATGTGAGATTTTTTATGGAGAAGTTCATTGACGATTTTATCAATCATTTGTCCATTGAGCGGGGTTTGGCCAAAAATACTTTGTTGGCCTACCATCGGGATCTGAATAAATATCTGGCTTATCTGGAACATCATAAAGTGAGCCGTTGGGAACGGGTTGACCGGGAAATGATTTCAAAATATATTTTTACGCAAAAGGAACAAGGGTTGTCAACCGGTTCGATCTGCCGCAGTTTGGCGGCGACCAAGATGTTTCATCGTTTTTTGGTCAGGGAACGATTGGTCAAAGAAGACCCCACGAATCTTTTGGACACGCCCAAGACCTGGAAGCGCATACCCGACGTACTCTCAGGCCAGGAAATTGAGGCGATGATCGACGCCGCGAAAGGAAGGAAGGCGCAACAGGTTCGGGATTTCGCCATTCTTGAATTGTTTTATGCCAGCGGCATGCGGGTTTCGGAACTCGTGGAATTGAAGGTTGAAAATGTGAATTTGGACGGGGGATATATCCGCTGCATTGGCAAAGGCAGTAAGGAGCGGATCATCCCGATCGGCAAAAGTGCCAGGGAGGCAGTCAAACGGTATTTTGAGCAGGCCCGTCGGAAATCAGTGAAGTTGCAGTCGCAGCCGCAGGTTTTTTTAAGCCGGCTGGGGAAAAAATTGAGCCGGCAAAGCATTTGGAAATTGATCAAGGCTTATGCACGTAAAGCCAATATCAAAAAATCGATCAAACCGCATACGTTGCGGCATTCTTTTGCCACACATCTTTTGGAACATGGGGCTGATCTGCGTTCGGTCCAGGAGATGCTCGGTCATGCCGATATTTCAACCACACAGATTTATACGCACGTGGATCGGGAGCGTTTGAAGGCCGTGCATAAACAATTTCATCCGCGAGGATGAGAGGGGGCGTCCTCCGTGAGGGTAACAGGTTAAGATTGAAATGAAGAGCACATTTAGAAATTTTTCCAGAAAACAACGCGAGATCATTGAGGATGCGGCCCGTGAAGCTGAATCAAGGGGATATTCTGCCTATTTGGTCGGAGGGTGCGTGCGGGATTTGTTATTAAACCAGTCGAATCTCGATGTGGACATAACCATCGAGGGCGACTCATGCAAAGTCGCGTCGTCTTTGGCCGATAAGAAAAATGGAAAACTAAAAATTTATCCGCAATTTCAAACAACGACCCTGACGTTTGCAAATGATTTGCGTGTCGATATCGCGATGACGCGAAAGGAAACATATGCCTCACCAGGGGCCTTGCCAAAAGTTCGGCGTGGTGGTTTGCAGGAAGATCTGTTCCGTCGGGATTTTACGATCAATGCGATGGCAGTCCAGATCCATCCTCAAGACAAGGGAACATTGATCGATCCCTATCATGGATATGAAGATTTGAAAGGAAAAAAAATTCGGATTCTTCATGACCAAAGTTTTCGCGACGACGCGACCCGTATTTTACGGGCCATTCGCTTTGAACAGCGTCTGCATTTTCAGATTGAACGAAAGACCTTTTCTTTGCTAAAATGGGCGGTCAAGGAAGGATATTTACGGACCGTCAGTGCTCAACGAAACGCGGTTGAGTTCAAAAAAATGTTATGTGAAAAGGAACCGTTGGCCTGCTTGAATCGACTGCGTAAGATTTGCGGTACGGGTTTTTTGTTTGGGAAGGATTTGGATTTCGGCGTTGTCGCGGGTTTGTACCGACGTGTGCGAAGCGGACGCTTGAAGTCAGCGATCCACAGTGATGAAACAACGCTGTTTTATTTGCTGGCGATTGCTGAACAGCTCAATGTGAAACAGCGTGAAGGATTAGCAAAGAATTTTCAGTTGACCAAAATAGCAGCCGAATGTGTTTTTAATATCGACAATTATTTAAGGGTTCTTCGAAAGATTGAGAATTCTCAACTATCGTCCAGTGCCGTGTATGAACTCGCGCGGAATTTTCCTTTGCCCGCGATTGTTTATTTTCAGTTGCGGACAAATAGTCAAAGGGCCACGAGGGCGTTGGAATTCTATCAGCGAAAATCTTCCACGGTTAGGACGTCCTTGACCGGGGATGATTTAAGAAAAATGGGTGTTGTTGATGGTCAACGAATTGGGCGATTGCTGAAGGAGGTCTTGTTTAAAAAGATCGATGGACAGCTTGGTTCTAGGGAAAAGGAAGAGGCGTACATTCGTTTGAGTTTGGCTAAATCAGCTCCGAGAAGTGATAAGGGAGGGGAATGATGTCGCGGTTGGATAAAGTCAACGAATTGATGAAACGTGAAATCGGCACAATGCTGCTGGAAGATGTTCGTGATCCGCGTCTGGAATTTGTGACCATCACTAGGGTTTCGGTCAGTCCGGATTTGCACAACGCGTATGTTAATTTTAGCGTCTTGGGCGATGCTAAGAAAATTTTAGCAGCGGAAGATGCCCTGTCGCGGGCCAGAGGATTTATTCGTAAGCTGGTAGGTCAACGAGTGCGCCTGCGTTACACCCCGGACATCGAATTTATTTTCGACCCATCCGTTACCGACAGTGATCGGATTGAACGGATTATTGACGAGATTCATAAAACGGAAGAGAGCAAGCCATGAGTTTTCAAGCGGTTGAGCGGCTGATCAAAAAACATAAACGATTTTTAGTGACAACCCATACCCATCCCGATCCGGACGCCTTGTCCTCGCAATTGGCAATGGCGGAGTATTTGAAATTTTTAGGAAAGAAAGTGCATCTGGTTAATGATTCAGAAGTGCCGACCCGTCTTCGTTTCCTTCCCGGGACGGCGCGGATCAAATCGTATCAAAGTCTTAAAAAAGGTCAACCGTCACCATGGGACGTGGTTATCATCGTCGATTGTGGTGATCTCGAGCGAGTGGGGAAGGTGCAGGGTGGCATCGGAGCCGGACAACCGATTGTCAATATCGACCATCATGTCACGAATGATTCTTTTGGGGATGTTCCTTTGGTCAAGCCCAATGCTTCCTCGACGGCAGAAGTCTTGTTTGATTTTTTTCAGCACGCGCGTTTCCCTTTAACCAAAAAAGTAGCAATGTTGCTCTATTTGGGGATTATGACGGACACGGGATCCTTTCGTTATGACAACACCTCGGCGCATACGCACCAGGTGGCTGGTGAGCTTTTGCGGTTTGGCATTCCGGTTGACCAGCTTTACCGAAGGCTTTATGAGATGATCCCACTCAAGGACCTGCGCCATTTTGGAAAAGTCGTGAATGAATTTGACTTTTTATACGACGGCAAGCTGGTTTGTCTGGACCTGCCGCGACGGCGCGTAAAGCAGTTTTCGAAAGAATTTGATTTGCGGGACAAGATTTTTCAGTACCTGCGAGCGATCAAGGGTGTTGAAGTGATCGCGATCTTTACCGAACAGCGGAAAAATATCACACGGGTCAATTTTCGTTCGCAGGGGCAGGTCAATGTGGCCAGACTTGCCAGTTTTTTCAATGGCGGTGGTCATCGCAAAGCCAGCGGATGCGTGCTCATGACCAATTTGCGCAATACCCGACGAAAAGTCATAGCAAAAATTCGTGAGGGTTTGAAATGAATATACCATCTGGCGCCAGATCGTTTTCACCGACTGGAACAGCCGATGGCAGGATGTTAGAAGGTATCGTCATCGTCAACAAACCAAAGGGGATCACGTCGCACGATGTCGTCGACCGTGTGCGCGGTAAGTTTAAGATGCGCCGGGTAGGTCATGCCGGGACATTGGATCCTTTAGCGACCGGGGTCTTAGTGATCCTTTTGGGACGCGCGACAAAGAAGTTTTCTAGTTTTGAAGCTTGCGATAAAGCCTACGAAGCAACACTCATTTTGGGAACCAAGACCAATACCGCCGACATTCAAGGGAAAGTGATTGAGAATAAACCCTATGATCACATCACGAAAGACATGTTTCTCGAGGTGTTAAAGACTTTTGAAGGAGAGATCGAGCAGCAGCCGCCGATGTTTTCCGCCGTCAAGGTGAAAGGCAAGCGTTTATACCAACTGGCCCGCCGAGGCATCGAAGTGGAAAGGCCAACGCGCACTGTCTCGATTCAAAAGCTTCAGTTGTTGCATTTTTCCCCGCCGGAAGTCAAGTTTAGCGTTCAATGCTCAAAGGGAATGTACGTCCGCCAATTGGCCGAAGACATCGGCGAGAAATTGGGCAGCTCGGCGTGCATCACTCAAATCGAACGCACCAAAGTCGGTCCGTACGATATTACTTGCG
>JAHFFS010000098.1 GCA_023247815.1 Candidatus Omnitrophota bacterium | reverse complement strand
GTCAGCATGATCCATTTCAACGGAACAAACGCCAATCACTATTGGGATCTCGATGTAGGATTCTCGACCAAAAATTGGCATCTGCATGTTTGGCGGGACAATGCCTCATACTTAGCAGAAATCGGGATCCGATCAGTAAGCTACCAATTCATCCCACTTGCGCGGTCCAACACGGTCCATACTCCTCGGGAAACCATGTCCGGCCGTTTTGATCTGATCTGGCAAAACATCCAAGACCATAAACAAACATTTCCCTATCTCGTTGAAGAAACCCGTTTCAAATCAAAAACAGCCAAGCAAAATCAATTGAAACGACGACGATTGCATTACTTAACCGTCGAAGATATCCGCGCGTACTACCTCAACCTTTTTCCATTGCTTGCGAAGATCCGCGGGCGAGGGAGACGAACGACTTTTCAACAAAAATTCTTATTTAAGAAAGTCAAACCGCTAATAACTTCATCAGAATTTTTGAAAAAAATCCGTCTAGGGTCTTCAGCAGAAATGGAAATCCTCGAATACGACTACCGACGATGGGAAGGGATATGATGTTAGATCAACCCAAAGGATATTTAGCGCTGGTTCTGCACGCCCACTTGCCTTTTGTCCGACATCCAGAAGAAGAGTATTTCCTTGAAGAGAATTGGTTTTTTGAAGCCGTTACCGAGACCTACATTCCGCTGATTCAGGTTTACGAAGCACTCATCAAAGACGGCGTTGATTTTCGTATCACCATGTCGATCACACCAACCTTGGCAGCCATGTTCAGCGACGCCTTTCTGCAAGATCGTTACTTGCGCCATATCAACAAATTGATTGAATTGGCGGAAAAAGAAATTGACCAGACTGGTCATGAACCGCATTATCATGGCCTGGCGTTGATGTATCATTCACGATTTTTGGCAGCACGCGCCCTATTCGCGAATCGTTATCAGAGAAACCTCATCAATGCCTTTAAAAAATTTCAGGAGCTGGGTTATCTTGAAATCATTACGTGCGCGGCCACCCATGGATTTCTTCCCACCTTAAACGTCAACGCTTCTTCGGTCCAGGCCCAGGTTGAAATTGGCGTTGAGCAGTATCGCACACATTTTGGTGTTGCTCCTAAAGGGATATGGCTGCCCGAATGCGGTTTTTATCCAACCTTGGATGAAATCCTTAAAGAAGCAGGGATCAAATATTTTTTCTGCGACTCACACGGAATTTTGCACTCAGACCCGCAGCCTTTGTACGGTGTTTACGCGCCCATTTATTGCCCTTCTGGAGTCGCCGCTTTTGGACGGGATTGGGAATCCTCAAAGCAAGTCTGGAGTTCAAAAGAAGGCTACCCCGGAGATCCCGATTACCGGGAATACTATCGAGACATTGGACACAGCCGCGATTTCGATTATATCAAACCCTACATTCACCCCGACGGGATCCGTATCAATACCGGAATGAAATATTGGCGAATCACGGGGAATACCGAGTACAAAGAAGCTTATCAGCCGCAATGGGCAAAAGATAAGGCCGCGATTCACGCCGGCAATTTTTTGTTCAATCGGACAAAACAAATCGAACATCTGGATTATCATATGGACCGAAAACCCATCATTGTTGCTCCTTACGATGCTGAGTTGTTTGGCCATTGGTGGTTTGAAGGCCCTATGTGGATCGATTTTTTGGCACGGAAAATTTTTTATGATCAATCGACTGTAAAAATGATCACCCCGTCAGAATATCTTAAAGAGTACTCCACCAATCAAGTGGCCATGCCCAGTCAGTCCAGTTGGGGCTATAAAGGTTACAGCGAATATTGGCTTGAGGGGACCAACGACTGGATCTACCGATATTTGCATCAGGCCAATCGACGCATGAGCGAACTTGTTGAAAAATTTTACGATCTGATCGCAGAACAGCGTCGAAAAAAATCAGGAACGTTAGCAGCTTTGCAGTACCGTGCTCTCAACCAAGCCGCCCGCGAACTGCTCCTGGCCGAGTCGAGCGACTGGCCATTCATCATGAAAACCGGGACCATGGTCGCCTATGCTGAAAAAAGATTGAAACAGCATCTGAATCGTTTTGATAAATTATTCACCGACCTTATAAACGATACGATTGACGAGCGTTGGCTGAAAGAAATTGAGTGGAGGGACAATGCTTTTCATGACATTGATTGCGCAAAATATTATCTGGGTGATTCTAAAACCGTCCCTGCGCATAAACAAAATGAGAAAAACCGATGAATGATATCCTTGAAAATCTGCCTAACATTTTTTTTGATAAAGCAGTCAAGCCTAGAGCTCGGCAAAAAATAAAATATTATTCCACAGTGTCCAATCTTCAATTTGACAAAATCCATTCGTCCTTTGGCATTGCCCTGCACATGCATCAACCCACGATTCCAGCGGGGGGAGAAGATCTTCACAGCGCGCCATTGATTTCAAACCTACAATACATGATGGCCCATCAACAGATGGGGGACAATCACAATGCTCCGGTCTTTTTCAACTGCTACCAACGTCTCGCTGAAATGATCCCTAACCTCGTCAGAGAAGGCAAAAATCCGCGGGTCATGTTGGATTATTCGGGCAACCTGCTTTGGGGGCTTCGGCAAATGCAGGACGGGCAGGCCTTAGAAAACTTAAAAAAAATCACCTGCGATAAACAATATTACGCGAACGTTGAATGGTTAGGGACCATGTGGTCGCACGCGGTTGTTTCTTCAACACCCATTCCTGATATCAAATTGCATCTACTCGCCTGGCGGCAGCATTTTGCTTCGATCTTTGGTGAGGAAGTGGAACAACGGGTTAAAGGCTTTTCTCCTCCGGAAATGCATCTTCCTATCCACCCGGACGTATGTTATGAATACGTCAAGGCATTGAACGAATGTGGGTACGCTTGGCTTATGGTGCAAGAACACACCATCCAAAATCCTGATGGTTCTGGAATCAAACGGCCGCACTTCCCACACCGCCTGGTTGCCAAAAATTCGCTCGGCGAGACAGCCGAAATCATTGTCCTCATAAAAACCCAAGGCTCTGATACCAAATTGGTGGCACAGATGCAGCCCGCCTATGAAGCCAAAACATTGGGCCGACAGAATTACGCGGGGCTGGAAATCCCACCGTTTGTTTTACAGATTGGCGATGGTGAAAATGGTGGGGTCATGATGAACGAATTTCCGTCGAAATACATCGAAGTGAGCCGCGAAATCGGTCAGGAAGGTGTTGTGGCCCTGAACGGATCGGAATATCTTAAATTTCTTCAAGACCGCGGAGTTGACGAAAAAAAATTTATGCCGGTCCAGCCGGTTTCCCAGCATCGGATCTGGCAGAATTTTAAAAAAAATGGTCCTGGCGCTGCTGATGCGGCGATCGAGGCTGTGCGAGCAAGCGATCCTGGATACAATTTGGATAAAGCCTCCTGGACCAGTGATCGGAATTGGGTCGATGGTTATCAAAACGTTTTGGACCCAATCAATCGTTTGAGTGCTGCATTTCATCGCAAATTTTCCAACGAGAAGATTGGCCAACGAAATAGTGAATACCGAGAGGCCTTGTTGTATCTGCTCCTTTCGCAAACAAGCTGCTTTCGTTATTGGGGAGAAGGCCTCTGGACCGACTATGCCAAAGAATTATGTCGAAGAGGAATGGCAGCGATTTGTCATTGCGAGCGAAGCGAAGCAATCTGACCTGAAAGATTGCTTCGTCGCAAAAATCGCTCCCCACAATGACAGGATACTGTCAAAATATTTCAACAATAGGAGACGGAATGTCAATTATGGGAAATAAAAAATCAATCCATTGGAAAACCGTGCGCAAAGACATGACCGCGGATGCCATCAAATGGTCATTCCAACTGAACCGCGAATACAATTTGTCAAAGGATGAATATACGGCGACCAAGAACGATAACTTTTTGTCCTTAGCCATTGCTATCCGCGACCGGCTCGTCGAGCGCTGGATCAAAACCCAACAGCGTTATCATAAACAGAATGTCCGACGGGTTTATTACCTATCCATGGAATTCCTCATCGGCCGATTGTTAGGGAACTTTATGATCAATCTTGATCTGGAAAAACAAGTGGAAGAGGCCATGAAAGAACTTGGCTATGACCTCAATGAAACTCGTGAGCAGGAACTTGACGCCGGACTTGGCAACGGCGGGCTCGGACGGCTCGCGGCATGCTTCTTAGACTCGATGGCGACCCTGGGCATCCCGGCGCATGGCTATTGCATTCGCTACGATTACGGGATCTTTCATCAAAAAATCAAGGATGGATATCAAGTTGAACAACCTGATGAATGGCTGCGTTTAGGAAGCCCGTGGGAAATCCCAAGACCGGAATACACCTTTCGCGTTAAGTATTATGGACAGGTCAAAAATGCGCAAGATCAAGATGGCCGCACTCGCTCTCATTGGGTCGATACCCAAGATGTCTTGGCCGTGCCTTATGACATCCCCATCCCCGGATACAAAAATGACGTGGTCAATACCCTAAGGCTCTGGTCAGCCAAAAGTACGGAAGAGTTTGACTTGAAATATTTCAACACCGGCGATTATGAACAGGCGGTTTATCAAAAAATCCTCTCGGAAAACATTTCCAAAGTCCTGTATCCCAATGACAACATCTTCGGCGGCAAAGAACTCCGTTTGAAGCAGGAATATTTTTTTACGGCGGCATCAATCAGCGATATCATCCGTAGGTACAAATCGGAAAATCCTGACATTAAAAAATTGCCGGAAAAAATTGTCATCCAACTCAATGACACCCATCCGACACTGGCGATCGTTGAATTGCTGCGTGTTCTCATTGATGAATACCAATTGGACTGGACAGTGGCCTGGGAAACGACCCGCGCCATTTTTGCTTATACCAATCATACGCTCATG
The DNA here is from genome assembly GCA_023247815.1 of Candidatus Omnitrophota bacterium. Classification (GTDB taxonomy): domain Bacteria; phylum Omnitrophota; class Gorgyraeia; order Zapsychrales; family JANLHA01; genus JAHFFS01. The sequence continues at coordinate 1,246 of JAHFFS010000098.1, read as the reverse complement.
CCAGAGGCACTGGAATCCTGGCCGCTGGATCTTTTTGAAAAACTTTTGCCCCGGCATTTACAGATCATTTATGAAATCAATTCGCGCTTTCTGGAATTGTTGAGGAACAAATTCCCGCATGATGAAGACCGTGTGCGACGGATGTCGATCATTGAGGAAGGGACTCCTAAAAAAATACGCATGGCGCATCTTGCCATCATCGGCAGTTTTTCTGTTAACGGGGTTTCGCAAATGCATTCGGAATTGCTCAAAACGCGATTGTTAAAAGACTTCTATGACGTTTATCCCGAACGATTCAACAACAAGACCAACGGCATCACCCAGCGACGCTGGCTTCTCAAAGCCAATCCGAGGTTATCGAATTTGATCAATCAGCATATTTCTGATGAATGGGTGAGAGACCTCACTTCACTAAAAAAGTTACTGCCGCTGGTCGAAAATAAAAATTTTCGTCAAAAGTGGCAGGACATCAAACAAAACAATAAAAATGACCTCGCTGACTATATCCGAAAAACCATGAACATCGCGATTGACCCACAGACAATGTTTGACGTACAAATCAAGCGGATGCATGAATATAAACGCCAACTTATGTTCACCTTGTACATCATTTCGCAATATTTCATCATCAAGAATTCACCAAATTCCTTTATCCAACCACGGACCTTTTTTATCGGTGGGAAGGCCGCTCCCGGATACTATATGGCGAAATTGATCATCAAATTCATCAACAGTGTGGCCGACGTGATCAATAAGGATGTTCGCGCCAAAGATAAAATCCGCCTGATTTTTTTAGAGAATTATCGGGTTTCGTTGGCCGAAAAAGTTTTCCCGGCAAGTGATCTTTCCGAGCAGATATCAACAGCCGGGACCGAGGCGTCGGGAACCGGCAATATGAAATTCATGCTCAATGGGGCCTTAACGATCGGGACCCTAGACGGGGCCAACATCGAAATCTCTCAATTCGTGGGGAGGGACAACATTTTCATTTTTGGTCGTCAAGCCCATGAAGTCGAGGAGATGAAAGCCAAAGGCTATCAACCCAGCACTTACATCAATCAAAATCCTTTGTTGAAAGAGACCCTTGAATTGATTAAAACCAATCATTTCTCGACGAATAACCACGGAATCTTTGATCCACTTCTAGAATCGATCACTGCCTGGGACACGTATCTCATCTGCGCTGATTTTGCTTCTTACTGCGAAACACAGGATGCGATTTCCAGACTCTATCAAGACCAAGAGA
>JAHFFS010000097.1 GCA_023247815.1 Candidatus Omnitrophota bacterium | reverse complement strand
TTTTATTCCATAAATGATTTTATTTAACATTGTCTTCCTTTCTCACTGCCGAGCATAACAATTCATAGTATTTCTGATCGATCACATCGGTCCCAGCGACTTGGATCAATTCCCGAGCTGATTGATCCAATGCCTTCTCGGGGATCTTGACGGCCTGCTCAATCTTATTCGCAAAATCCTGAACGTCCAGTGAACTCAAATAACCATTCTTCCCATCGATGATCCATTGATCCGTAATACCCCTGATGCAGTGGGCCACGACCGGCACACCGCAGCAAATGCTTTCCAGCATCGGCGTCCCCAACCCTTCCGCCTTTGTTGGGAACAGATAAACATCCGACATCCGGATAAAGTCTTCCATATGATCAATGAATCGCTCTACAATTTCAACACGCTCTTGCAAATGAAGCTGTTTCACTTTTTGTTCAACCTGATGAAAATAATCGTGGTCCCCTTTGACATTGGGACCTGCCTGGACAACCGGTCCGGCCAAAATAAGTTTGTAGGGTTGTGGTAAACGCGCTAGGACATCCAATAAAAATAACTGATTTTTTCGTGGAATAAAATTTGCGACATAAACCAAAAGCAAATCCTCTTCGCGAAACTTGGTTAATGATCGACGACATTCAGCCTTTCTTGCGCGGTCTACAAAAAAATTCCGTGGATCAACCGGATTCGGGCGTGTCCAAATATTTTGTCGAAGTCCATAGCGCTGACAAAGTTCTTCCAGACGTTGGGAGATACAAACAAATTGAGTTTGCGGTGGAAAAGCGATCGGATCCCAAATTTTCATTAACAGCGGCCGATACGGGATGGGAGAAGACACTTCATTACAAAATTCATAGATCAATGGCTTTTTAAATCGCTGACAGCAGGCAACAACTTCCGTTGTCAGCGCGACATTTCCAAAAACATGAACGACGTCATAGTCATGAATATTTTTTCTTAAATACGCGCGCACCCTAATGGCCTCTGAAAAATAATTCAATCTCAATGCGATCTTATCGAGCAAAGTTTTATTTCTTTCCCGCGATCTCTGTTGCGCAATGATTTTTGCGGCAATCCGGGTGACTTTGATACCTTCATGCTCATAAACAGCACTCTGATTGATTTCAATGGAACTGCAAAGGACATCCCAAGAAATTCCAAATTTCTTTTCTAACCGCTGATAGGTCCGATGAGCCCTTAACCCAGAACCGGAATATTCCGGTGGATACTTGCTGCTCACTAGCAATATTTTCAAGGCCATAAAATATTAAACCCCTTTTCTCAAAAAATATTCTCCAAAGACCAGCTCTGTTGCCGGCTCTTGATTCGGCAGAAAGATCTGGTAGCCCAACGATTTGATCAGCGATTTCAAACCCTCGATCGAATCTCCAAATAACGCCATCAACTGGGGGTGCACACTCAAGAAAATCTGCGGCCCCTTTTCCCGTAGCAGCTGCTGCGCCCCTTGCAGCACCTTGAATTCTGCTCCTTCAACATCGATCTTCATCACCTCAGGAAAAATCTTTGCCGCGTCACAGAACTGATCCAAGCTGACCTGTTGACGAAAAACTTTCTCATAACCTTTTCGTTTACTAGAGAGTTGCATGGCGTTCATCGGGTCTGGTCCATCAGCTTCGTAAAAAATGACATTGTCTTTATTCGCTTCGGCAACGAGAATATTCTGGATCTCAACATTATCAATGCGATTGATTTCCAAATGCCTGCGCAATGATCGGACATTGGCGGCCGACGGTTCAAAGGCAACGACCCGCCCGCCTTGCGCTAAAACACGACTCAGCGGCAAGGTGTAAAGACCGATGTGAGCCCCAACATCAAAGACAACTGATTTCTCCTGACAGACGTTCAAACAATGCTGAAAGCCGGCGTTATGACGATCACCAAATCGGTCATAACGAAAAATCCCGAAACGGTAATCAAGCAAAAAAGCAGGACTGTCTTGAAACTCAATTGCAAATACCGGCTGAACATAGGGCTTTTTGAAAATGAAATACACGAAAAAATTATAACACCGTTGGACCAACAGGTTGGCCTTAAGTTTCTTCATGAAAAGACTGTTCTTGAATCGCCCGAGGGAAATCATTGCGGCTTCACCTGGTCGATAAACCGCTGACAAAATTCTTCCTTTCCCGAATCACTCAAAAAATACTGATATCGCTTCTGGGCGGTTTGGGCGATTCCCTTTATTTTTTCCTGGTCCCGTAAAAGGCCGTCGATGACTTCATGAAAATCTGAAAAATCCCATCGGAAAGGGACATAGGTCTCATTCTCGATGAATAAATCCGGCCAGGTCTCGCAATGACTCATGTCTGGCTTTAAAAGCACTCCACCTGCTTGAATGATCTCAAAATCTCGAAAACAAATTTCACCCGCTCCAAAAGGACTCACGCCGATTTTAGTTTGAAACAATTCATTCAAGTATTTCCAACGGGGAACCGGACTTGTATCAACGCCACGTCTTGCTAAGATGCGCTTGGTTTCGATCCGCTGGAAGCCCAAGGCTTTGCTGTTATAGCGGTCACTGCCGCGGAAACCTAAATCGATATTTCGTTCTCCCCAAGGGGAAAAGACAATATCTGATTTAAGAAAACACATTTCTCTCAACCACAACGGCAATCGATGAGCCAATGAATTGAGCAATCCAAAACGATGATACGGAGCCAAGGCTAAATTCCATGACAAATCCAGTTTCGATAAATATTTTGGATCGATGGGCTGACAACGGAAAGCCTCCTCCGATGGAAGATCAAACCGGTTCTTATAATACTCGCTATAAATCCGTGCCCCGTAGAATTCTCGCATATAAAGGGACCGGTCTTTCAATAACTGTTTCTTCCAATACCGATCAACATAAGGCAAGACCTGAAACTGTGTCGCTCCGGTGCTATCTGTCACATCGAGCCAGATGACCCGCCCCACTCTTTTACGGATCTCTTCTAATAACCCAAAGGCCTTTTGGGCTTCCTTGGCCCACAGGGAAGAAAAAAAACGGTTATCTAATAAGAGTATATCGCAATCAAAGAGTGATGCTTGAATGCTTGTAAAAAAATTAAGATTAAACCCTCGATCCTTCAAAGGGGTCTTACAATGCAATAAAGGAAAAATAAAGAAATGTGAGATCGGGTCTTTACTGATTAAATGGCTGAGTTTCACTGAATAGCCCAGGATTTGCTAATAGCGATTTTGTCGTTGGGCACTATTTTCCTAATAACAATTTTCTTCTTAAAAATTTCTTCACGATCTTTGGGGCATACTGGACAAAATAATCGCTCACCGGAACATAACGCTGGCACCCTTGACATGTCTTAGGGACTTCTCCCTTATATCATTCCTGTCGCAATTGTTTCAAATCTTTCCATTTCCAAATCTCTTCGAGCGATTGTTCATTAAGATTCCCGATCTTTAAATCAGCATACGGAGCGCCTAATGGCCGTCACCAATCTTTTGCTCCAATGTCGACTGCTTCGAGCGATCTTTTATTACATTTTCTTTACCTTAAATTAATAATATTTTAGAAACCATTATATACGGAACCCCGCTGACCGACAAATATTACCGCACGATTCATCGAGCCTCAATTAACACCCAATTCCTGCAAATGGGCCTTAGCCCAATAGGAAACAGGATTACGATGCTGTGCCGAGTCCTTCAAATATTCCCCGTAATTCTTTTGGAAATAAAAAGTGGCATAATTGCCAAAGTAATTAAGATAACGTTTGACCAGTTGTTTCTGGTTAACTCCCACTATCTTTGCGTAGCCAATCAATCCGTAGATGGCCAATCGTTCCAAAAATTTTAACGGATGTGGGCCCATGAGATAACCGTTAAAAACGTTCAAAGTATCCGTCGTATTAAGATAATTTTTATGCAATCGTTGTCCGAATTTAAATTCCCAAGGGATCTTTTGCCAAAACAAGATAAACAAATCGTCCCACAATGGCAGTCGCCAGTCGTAACCGAACCATTCATAAACCCGCTGACCATTCACCACATATTTTGATTGCCGTTGTTTCCATTCCCACAATTCATAATACTTCGCGAATTCTGCCTGGTCAAAAGTCACATCTTCTTTCAATTCTAAATTTTTTAAAATTTTTTGGCTGACAGTATTCAAATTCGTTTCTGTTGTTAAATCTAACCATAGGGAATAATGTTTCTTGATGATCTCTCCAGCCAATGTCTTAAAATCGAATGATTGTCTTGTTGGCACAACTGCAGGAATATGCCCACCCGTTAAATAATCTCCACTCTGACCATTGATCAAAATGGCATTGTCAGGGATCACCTTTCGTTCGCGCAGCAGCTGCAACGCAAAGTATTCGTTCAATATCGGCATACTGCATAACCCATCCGCCATTCGACAATAATCCTGACAATCCTTTGATTGATAATACCGTCGCGTTTCCTCCCGCACATATTTAGCAGAATGCCAACGAACATTTAATTTCTTTGTAATGATTTCGGCTCGCTTCACCTCCGGATGCCCTTCATTCCCATAAGAAAATGTCGTAATATTTTTATAACCGAGCTTTAAGAGCATCGTAAGGATCCATCGGCTATCCAGACCACCGCTCAACGGAAGCCAAACCGGACGATCGCCTAGCGATTTGATCAAATTCGAAAACACTCGATGAGAAACAGCGTCATATTCCTCGATCAGGTCTTTCTCATTTTTGACATCAATCTCTTCACAAAAATATTGATAATACTTGTCTACCGCTAATTGTTGCGTTTCCTCAATAAAAAATAAATATTCCCCTGCCTGCAATTGATGCAGTCCTTCGTATAAGGTATCACGGCCCGTCACATAACCAGCCATTCTGAACTCTAACAGAGAAACGGCATCTTTATGAACTAACTGGCCGGTATCCTTTATTTTTCTCGCAGAATTTGAAATCAAGAATCCATTGTCTTGAAAATGGTAAAAGATCGGATAAGATCGAAGTTTGTCGACCCAACCCAATACGAAGTAAGAGGTCTTAATGATACAAGAACAATTTCCGCGTAAATTTCTTAAAAAATTCTTAATGGCTGGTTGATGCGCATTATCCGTCGACAACAAACGCTGCTTTAAAAGACTTTCATGGATCGCTCGGCCAGCCTGTTTGCCAGTCAAAAAACGATCTCCCTGCCAAATGAACCCATTGAACCATAGCCGTATCCCATCTAATGAAACCAACGACCAGTTGTAGCTGGGATCTATGATAACAACACTCTGAAAATCACATCTGCTAGGCATATTAATTCTCGATAGCTAAATTTTGCGCCGTGCACATCCGAGCGAAACGAGAATCTCGCCGAGCCTGCAAATCATGGAATGATCCATGTTCAACGATTCGGCCTTGGTGCAAGACGTAAATATAATCACATTTTTTGATGGTCGACAGTCGATGCGCCACGATCACCATCGTTTTATTCCCAGTCAAGGAATCAATACTTTCTTGGATGAGACGTTCAGATTCACTGTCCAGCGCCGACGTCGCTTCATCAAAAATCATGATCTCGGGGTTCTTAAAATGTTCGCGGGCAATCGCGACCCGCTGACGTTGTCCGACGGAAAGCCTCACGCCCTTATCTCCCAAAATGGTTTCATAACCATTCTCCGTATTTTTTATAAATTCCTCGCAATGCGCCAGACGGGCACACCTTTCAATGCTTTGCCGGGTCCCCATAGAATCCTCATGCGCCCAGAAAGAGATGTTATTGGCGATCGTGTCATTGAAAATAACCGGCTCCTGAGTAACGTAACCCAGCATATTGCGCAAACTCCGAAGATCAATCGCGCCATAAGAAACGCCATCCATCAAGACTTCACCACCCTGCGCCTTAACCAATCCTGCTAAAATATCAAAAATCGTGGTCTTACCAGAACCCGACTCGCCAACAATCCCAATGGATTTGTTTTTAGGGATTTTCAGACTGATGTCAAACAAGACCGGCTTGGAGTCATAACGAAAATTCACATTTTTCAATTCAATGGCCGAATCGAATTTCTCTAAAACCTTTCCTGAAACCTCTTCTTTATTTTGTTCCAATTCCTTCTCGGTCTTTCTAAGAACATCAATCCCCCCGACGTAAGAACTGAATTTTTGCCATTCGGCACGAAGCCCAAACAATCTTT
>JAHFFS010000096.1 GCA_023247815.1 Candidatus Omnitrophota bacterium | reverse complement strand
GATCCGTGGGGAAGACCACATCTCTAATACACCCAAGCAGATTGTCATTTATGAAGCGCTGGGATTAAAAATCCCTAAATTCGCTCACCTGCCGTTGATTATGGGAACCGACGGCGCGCGGCTTTCGAAACGGTTTGGCGCGGTGGCGGTCAGTGATTATCAGAAAGAGGGCTTTTTACCCGAGGCCTTGGTGAATTATTTGATGCTGTTAGGTTGGTCGCCAGGGAACAATCAAGAGAAGGTCCCTATGGCGCAGGCCTTAAAAAGTTTTTCAATCAAAAAGATCAATAAAGCCGCTGCGGCCTTTTCACTGGATAAATTGAAATGGTTGAATACGCAATATATCAAAGAATTGGATACGGTTAAGTTGGTTGAACTTTTGTTGCCATTCTTGAAGGAAAAGGAATTTTGGGACGATGATTTTGATAGGAAAAGATTGGAAAATATTATAGACTTATACAAAGGTCGGATCTCGACGTTAAATGACTTTTTAGATTGGACCGATTATATTTTTGTCAAAAATGTTGTTGTGGATCCTGAGGCCAAGGAAAAGCTTGGGCTAGATCGTTCAAAAGAGTTTCGATTATTGGGTGAGCGGCTGGAAAAACTCAACGACTATCAGTCGCAAGCCATTGAGAAGATTTTTCGTGAACTGGTTGATGAATTGGGTCTCAACGTGAAAGACCTGGTTCATCCGATGCGGGTCGTCTTAACCGGAAAAAGTGTTGGCCCTGGTTTATTTGAAACCATGGCAGTTTTGGGGAAAGAAAAAACAGTCAGACGTCTCAAAGAGGCCCAATTCAATTGATTTTAGTAAGGGGGAGGTTTATCAAGATGAGCGGCATAAATAAAACAATCATCCTTCTGCTTTTGCTGTGCGTCGGGTTCGGCGCCGTTGGTTGCGCGGTCATTGATCAGGCTGCTGATAAGGTCGTCGAAGCCGATCAATGGATGAGAGACATATTGTGGTGATGTAGATTTTCCAGCCCAATTTCCGCGTTGAGATATTCTGGTACATCCTTTATTGCCCTGTCGTCTAACTGGTAGGACATGAGAATCTGGATCTCAGTATCTTGGTTCGATTCCAAGCGGGGCAGTTATTTTTGCGGAGGATATCCCTGTTGCGTCGCTGAAAAAATTGTTTATAATATAAAAAAATGTATCATCAACTGCGAATTTGTATGCGAATAAAAAAAATTTTATATTTAGGTGCTGTTTTAGTGCTTTTTAATCCTTCCGACGGTATTAAGGTTTTTGCCGCTGATTCATCAAGCCCTTCCCAGCCAGTTCATCAGAGTGCGGTCAAAGAAATCCCTCTTCACGAGTGTACCGACGATAGAATGGCGGTCAAATTCCTCTGCAATCCTGATTGGAAATTGGAAACCAAGGAGAACACTCTTTTCATCATCATCGAAGAAACCCCAAGCGTGACGTTGACGATTGCCCGATCCGACTCTCCAGTCATTTTTTTAAAACAACTGACCAAACCGGTCCTGCAGGAAATGGGACAGTATGAAAAAGATTTTCAGACGCAAGATGTTAAATTGAACAACAATGCCGCGCTTATGGTCAGTGGCTATTCAAAAGATCATCCGGACCTCCGTCTTTTAGATTATTATTTGATTCACGACGTGCAGTTGTACAGCATTTTGTTCGCGGTTGCTCCCAAAGAACGTTGGGATGATTACGAGGAGCTCATTAAGAAAATCGTCGGAAGTATTGAGTTTTTAAAATGAAATATGATGAGAAGATCATTTGTTTTCTTTGTCATTTTAATTTTTATGACGTGTCTTGTTTTAGCCGAGGAGAAACCTATGCCGGGGAAGATCAAAGTTTATAACGCGTTCACCAAGGCTTACGAAGAGGTCGATTTGATCCTCAAAGATGAAAAGGCGTGGGAAAAGAAATTGACCCCGGAGCAGATTTGCATTACGTCGCAGAAAGGCACGGAATCCCCATTCACCGGCGCTTATTGGAATTCTAAGGAAAAAGGGATCTATGTTTGTGTCCGCTGCGGGAATCATTTGTTTGATTCTCAAACAAAGTTTGAATCCGGGACTGGCTGGCCGAGTTTCTGGCAGCCAGTGGCCAAGGAAAACGTCAAATTGATACCAGACAACAGTCATTCCATGCATCGGATTGAAGTGGTCTGTGCTCGCTGTGAGGCCCATTTGGGACATCTGTTCGACGACGGTCCACTGCCTACCCAAAAACGTTTTTGCATGAATTCCGCGGCACTTGAATTGAAAAAAAATTGAGACGGAACTTTGTCAATTCGGGAATCTGAAATGCTTGCTTTCTTGACGAGGAATTGTTTTGATAGGGGAAATGGATGAAATGGCAAATGGGGGTGCTTGCTTTTCTTTTGAGTCTTTCGTTGGGCGGGTGTGATGCCCTTTATCGCGCCTTGCATAAGGAAGGGGCGGAAGAAAAAAAATTGGTGGGAACGGTTGATCTGTATGAACCCAATGAAAAGGCCGCAGAGGTCCAAAAATTATTGAAATTATTTGGTTATAGCGTTGGGCCTGCTGATGGGGTCTTAGGAGTCAATACCCGCAATGCCATTGAAGCGTTTCAAAAGAATAATCACCTGAATCCTTCGCGATTTGTGGACAAGGCGACCTGGGCGCAATTGAATGTTTTTTCGGAATATGGTTTGGTGGTGAAGGGAGAGCTGAATATCATCGCGATTCAGCAGGTGCTTAAGGCAGCCGGGTGCTATTCCGGAAAACTCGATGGGGCGCGAGGTCGTAGAACCGAAGAAGCGATTCGGGAGTTTCAGCGGGTTAAGGGGCTGCGCGTTGACGGGAAGGTGGGGTACCGCACGCTGCGCTTGCTGTCGGATTACATCGCGTTGGAAGCGACCAAACAAACAGCCACTGTGCAGGCGCATTAAGCTGTAATAGTCGTGCACTACCAAATGAATTTTTATGAATGTCCTCTGTCATTGTGAGCTCAACGAAGTGGAGCGAAGCAATCTTTTTTGATTAAGATTGCTTCGTCGCAAAAAAGGCTCCCCGCAATGACGTGTAGAAAAATATTTGGTTTCATCTTGATATTGCTCAGGAAAATGTCAGAATTCTTCAAGGGTCATTTAAGGACAATCTGTTGCGGTGACAAATAATCCCGCCAGTTATCATCTATGAACATTCATGAATATCAAGCCATTGGTTTATTTCGCGCGGCCGGCATTCCGGTTTCCAGCGGCGATGTGGCGGTCACTTCCGACGAGGCGAAAAAAATCGCCGGCCGGCTGGGGTTTCCGGTCGTTTTGAAAGCGCAAGTCTTGACCGGCGGCCGCGGTAAGGCCGGCGGGATCAAAGTGGTCAAGGATGAGCGCGAATTGGTAAAGCAGTTTACCGCGATAAAAAATTTGACGATCAAAGGGTACGCGGTCGAACGGATTTTTGTTGTCAAGGCGCTTGATATCCGAAAGGAATTTTATTTGGCGATCACGGTTGACGCGGTTAAAGGGGATGCGGTGGTCATTGCCAGTTCCGCTGGCGGGGTCGACATTGAAGAGACGGCGAAAACGGAACCGGAGCAGATCCATAAATTTTATCTTGAGCGGAACGCCCAGCTTGACATGAAACGCTGGTCGGGATTCCGTAAGAAAATTTTTAAGGATGAAAAAATGGGCAAGGAAGTGGACCCGGTCCTTCAGGCCATGGTGAAATTATTTTTTGAGAAAGATTGTTCTCTGGTCGAAATCAATCCGCTGGTCATTGATGGTCAAGGAAAATTGATCGCTGCTGATGCCAAAGTCAATTTCGATGATAACGCGTTGTTTCGCCATCCGGATATTCAAGACCTGCGTGATATGAAATACGAAGATACCGACGAGCTGGAAGCCAAAGAAAATGGCCTCAGTTTCGTGAAACTTGACGGCAAGGTCGGTTGCATTGTCAACGGGGCGGGGTTGGCCATGGCCACGTTGGACGTGATCAAGCTTTTAGGCGGCGAGCCAGCGAACTTTTTAGACGTCGGGGGAAGCTCTAATCCGGAAAAGGTTTTGAACGCTTTAAAAATCATTTTGCGAAACAAAAAGACCAAATCCATTTTGATCAATATTTTCGGCGGGATCACCCGCTGCGACGATATCGCCAACGGCCTGCTTGAGGCGAGAAAACAATTGAAATTCGACATCCCTCTGGTTGTGCGTCTGACCGGTACTAACGAAAAAGAGGCCAAAGAAATTTTAGCCAGGGCCGGTGTTAGCACTTTTCCGACGATGCGCGAGGGGGTCCAACAAGCGGTGAAATTAGCAAAATGAGCATTTTAATCGACGAGAAAACAAAATTGCTTGTTCAAGGTGTGACTGGCCGGGACGGGTCGTTTCATACCAAGAAAATGTTGGAATATGGGACAAAGGTCGTCGCCGGGGTAACCCCAGGCAAGGGCGGTCAGCAGGTCGATGGGGTTCCGGTTTTCAATTCAGTTAAAGAGGCAAAAACCAAGACCGGGGCCAATACCGCGGTGATTTATGTTCCAGCCAAATTCGCGAAAGACGCGATATTGGAAGACGTTGCCGCCGGGATCAATTTGATCATTTGTATTACCGAAGGCGTTCCGGTTTTAGATATGATTGAGGTGAAGAAGGCTTTAGATAAGAGTCAAACACGTTTGATCGGTCCGAATTGTCCTGGCGTTATCTCTCCGGGGAAATCAAAGGTCGGCATTATGCCGGGCCATATCCATATTCTCGGCCCCATTGGGGTGGTGTCGCGCAGCGGAACATTAACTTATGAAGTGGTTTATAATCTGACCATGCAAGGCATTGGCCAGTCGAGCTGTGTGGGGTTAGGCGGGGACCCGATCATCGGGACGCGGTTTATTGAGGTGCTCGAGCTTTTAGAGAAAGATCCGCAGACAAAAGGCATTGTGATGGTCGGTGAGATCGGCGGAGAAGATGAGCAGCGCGCTGCCGAGTTTATCAAAAAAAATGTTAAAAAGCCGGTTGTTGGTTTCATCGCCGGAAAGACCGCGCCAAAGGGCAAACGGATGGGGCACGCCGGGGCCATCATTTCTTCGGGTGACAACACTGCTGAGGCCAAGATCAAGTGTTTACGAGCGGCCGGGGTCGACGTGGTTGATTTTCCTGATCAAATCCCCGCTCTCTTCAAGGCAAAATTAAAAATTTAATCTCCTTCCTAAATCGGCTATAATAACTTGGTTCTTCAATCATTTAAGGCCGACGCATGATTCAAAAATTAAAGAACGTTTTTATCTCCTCCATCTACCAGAACGCCGGGAAGACCACGGTTTCTTTGGGGTTGTATAAACTTTTTCAAGAGAAGGGACTCAAACCCGCTTTCATAAAACCGGTCGGCCAGCAAACCGTCAAGGTCAACGATGAGGACATTGATAAAGACACCTATTTGATCGGTGAGGTTTATCATTGCCGCCATCGTCTGAAAGACATGAGTCCGGTCACGATCGGTCCGGGATTCACGGAAAAATATGTTTTTCAGCCTAGCTCAGATAAGCTCCAGCAGAAAATCATTGATTCTTTTAAAAATTTAACCAAGGGTAAGAAGTCCATCATCATCGAGGGGACCGGCCATGCCGGTGTCGGCTCGGTGATTGATCTTTCCAATGCTGATGTGGCCAGTATGTTGGGTTCGAAAGTGATCATTGTCAGCGGCGGGGGCATTGGCCGCAGCATCGACGAGATCATTTTGAACAAGGCCTTGTTTGATTTGAAAAAAGTGGAAGTGTTGGGGGTCATTCTCAATAAAGTCCATATGGACAAATATGAAAAGGTCAAGCGGGCGGTTGAACAAGGATTGAAGAATAAAGGGATCCGTCTTCTGGGGGCCATTCCGATCAATCCGTTATTGAGTGCCCCTACCATCGGCCAGATCATGAATCTTTTGAATCTGGAATTGTTGAGCGGGCAGATCAGCCTCAACCGTCGAGTGAAGCACACCATCATTGCCTCGATGGAGCCGTACAATATGATCAATTATCTGCAGGAAAGCACGTTGGTCCTCACCTCTGGCGATCGGGTGGACAATATCATGGTGGCGGTGAGTTCGCATATGTTGATGCAAGGAAAACGAAATCACGTCTCGGGAATCATCTTGACCGGCGGCCTTGTTCCGACGACGAAAATCATTGAATTGCTTAAAAAAAGCAAAATTCCAATTCTGCTCGCCAAAGAGGACACTTATACCGTGGCAGGCAAGGTCG
>JAHFFS010000095.1 GCA_023247815.1 Candidatus Omnitrophota bacterium | reverse complement strand
TTCCATATGGCAATATTCTCGTCGACGTCCTAAAAAATGACATGGCCATATCTTTGCTTTATCTTTCGTTTCTAAAAAATCTTTGAACATCCCAAAACACGGACGATCAAGGCCGATCGTATCAATCCCCATCATCTTAATCCCCTGATCTAACAAATATTCCACCGCGTCCGGCATACAACCAACGTATTTGTGCACATAATCCTGCGTTCCCAGCAGTTTGTCCCCACCGGTGTATAACAACACAATGTCCTTGGGCTTGATTTGATATTTAATCTTTTTAAGAGCGCCTTCGATGTCCTTTTGCTCAATCACGTCTGGAAATTTTTTAGAAGTAAAATCCAACAGCACCCCCGGCCCATAACACCAATCAAGCGGAACATCCATGATCTGCTTGGCCGGCTTACCTTCGCACGTGCTTCCATAATGAAATGGCGCATCGACATGACTGCCCATATGGACTGAAGAATGGACCACTTCCAAAGAAAGCATTTCACCGTTGGGTATCTCCTCCGCCGTCGCCACCCGTTCCCCCTGATCGAATCGCGCCTGGCCATTGGGCTGCTTACTCATCACCACCCAATTGAAATGCTCAACACCTTGCGTATGACTGATGCGATCAACCTTCGCGTCGTGCGTTTCCACCAGAGTGTCATCAATCGGCAAACTCAAATCAATAATTTTCACATTCCCTCGCTACTCCACCTCGCAGGTGCACCTGCGAGGTCAGAATTTACGGTTCTAATTCAATCCCTTACTTTTCAAAATCTTCACAATGTCGTTAAAGCTTTGCGTTTTTTTAAGTTCGTTGTCCGCCAATGGAACACCAAGTTCTTTTTTCAGCCCAACCGATATCTCAACCATTTCGGTCGAGTCAACACCTAAAGCACCATCCAGCGGCTCATTCGGTTTGATCTCGTTGGGCTTCACATCTAAGACTCTTTGAAAAACTTCTTGGACCTTTGCTTCGACAGTCACGTTATGACCTCCTTTTTACTATTTCTCTAATACCAACGCACAATTGATCCCGCCGCGGCCACGATTGATAACCAGGGCGCGATTGATTTCCTTTTCTTTGGCTTTATTCGCGCAATAATCCAAATCGCATTCCGGGTCTGGATCATGCAAATTGATCGTCGGTGGAATGAGACTATGCTCCATGGCCAAAAGGGTCGCGATGACATCCAGCGCTCCGCTGGCCCCAAGCATATTGCCAAAAATGGACTTGGGCGCCGAACAAGGAATTTTGAGCGCGCGGCCATTGAATACTTGCTTGATCGCCCGGGTTTCGGAAATGTCGCTGATTTTTGTCGCCGCGCCGTCGAGACAAATATAATCGATGTCTTGCGGTTTAAGATCAGCGTTATGCAACGCGATTTCAATCGCGCGGGCCAACTGTCTACCGTCCTCTGCCGGATGAATACGATCAACCCCGTCAGTGGTTGTACCAAATCCTGTAATCGATCCATAAACACGGGCCCCTCGTTGCTTGGCCCGCTCTGAAGATTCTAGAATCACAACCCCAGCTCCTTCGGCAATGGCAAACCCATCGCGATTTTTATCATAAGGTTTGTACGCGGTCGATGGGGTCTCATTCTTTTGTGTCAGCATCCCCGACGTGACACAACATAATAAGGCGTAGGGTGTCACCGGGGCTTCCATCCCACCGGCAAGAATAAAGTCATTTTTTCCGTTATTCAACGTCCGCGCCCCGTACGCGATCGCCATCAAAGAACTTGCTCGATCAGCGACAACCGTCTTGCTGTAACCCTTCATTCCATAATGGATGGAAACTTGCCCCTGGGGTGCCGCTGGAAACCACGCTGAGGCAAGAAAAGGACTGACACCTTCCCGGCCCTCGATATACATATCGCGCAATTCGGTTTCGCCATACAGCCAGCCGCCGATCGCGTTGCCCATAAATATCCCCGCTCGTTCTAAATTTTCTTTTGCCAAATCCATCTTCGCGTCTTGCAACGCCAACTCTGAAGCGACCAGCGCCATATGGGAAAACAAATCAATTTTTTTTAAAAGCCGTGACGAGACACTGCTATACGCGTCCAGTTCATGCACATGCCCAGCCACGTGTGATGAATATTTTGAGGCGTCAAACCGGGTGATGGTCTCGATGGCGGAACGTCCGGCTTTGATGTTCGACCAAAATTTGCGTTTGTCAATTCCCGACGGAGAAATAAGGCCGATCCCTGTAATCGCTATGGGGCTCATTCATACCTCCTTAAAACCATGGCCGAATGGATCCCGGAAAAGCCGCTGCTCGTCTTCAACATACAGTTCACTTTTTTCGCGCGGGCGATGTTCGGCACATAATCAAGATCACACTGCGGATCTGGGTTCTCTTGATTGATTGTTGGGGGAATGATATTGCGTTCAAAAATAAGGGCTCCGATCGCGAGCTCAATCCCATTGGCCCCGGCCAAAGGGTGCCCGATCATGGACTTCAATGAACTGATAGGGATCTTATAGGCGTAATCATTAAAGACCATTTTGTAAGCGTTGGTTTCAAAAACATCGTTCTGTCTCGTCGATGACCCATGCGCGTTGATGTAATCAATGTCCCGTGGACTGACCTTCGCGTCTTCTAAGGCCAAACGGATACACGAGGCCTTGGCATGCCCCTCCGGCGGAAGATCGGTCATGTGATACGCATTGCAGGTCGTGCCAAATCCGATGATCTCACAATAAATCCTTGCCCCGCGTCTTTTCGCGTGTTCCAATTCTTCAACAACCAAGAGACCCGCCCCTTCAGAAATCACAAAACCATTACGTTTGGCGTCAAAGGGCCGGGAAGACTTTTCCGGTTCAGCGTTATGTGTCGAAAGAACATTGACGGTATCAAAAGCGCCAAAGGTGATCGGTGTGATCGGCGCTTCACTGGCCCCGGTCACCATGATGTCCACATCACCGTCGGAAATCGCCTCAAAGGAAAACCCCACCGAATCGGTCCCAGCCGTGCATCCGGTCGAAATCGTATTGCATACCCCACGCAAACCATACTTGGCGGCGATCTCACTCGACGGAGTATTGAACATCGAGGCATCGTAGAGATCAGGCCGTACGATCGTCGGATCAATCGGATTCTTACCACTGTCCGTCACCAACGCGAATTCCTCTTCCATATATTTCGTGCCGCAAATCGCGTTCGCCAAAGAAACCCCGATCCGATCGCGGTTGATTTTGTTCAAAGATAATCCCGAATCTTCCAAGGCCATCTTCGCCGCTGCCAAGGCAAACTGCACGTAACGATCGCAACGGATCGCCTCTTCCTTGCTTAATCCTAATGCAAACGGATCAAAATCCCGGACCTGTGCCGCGATCTTGGTATTGAACATCGAAACGTCAAATTCCGTAACCCGTTTGATCGCTGAGCGCCCCTGGATCATCCCCTTCCAACAGGCCTCTTTCCCAATCCCATTCGGCGAAACAATCCCCACACCAGTCACAACAACTCGTCGAGCCATAAAGGTCTCCTAACCCTTGAGATTAAATTCCCTTTTGACAAATTCCGGTTCAAAAAATTTCCCGCTTTCTTCAACTTCGTGAACAAGCTTAACAATTTTCCGATTGGCCGAGGATTCCATCCGCAAATTATTGGCCATCACCACCAC
This sequence comes from Candidatus Omnitrophota bacterium, assembly GCA_023247815.1. Lineage (GTDB taxonomy): Bacteria > Omnitrophota > Gorgyraeia > Zapsychrales > JANLHA01 > JAHFFS01. Next base: position 2,574 of record JAHFFS010000095.1, on the reverse strand, counting down.
TTCCCCATTGATAAAATCAATTTCACTGCTTTTCTTGCGCATGATGCTCTGCAGAATCGAACCATAGAGCGGTTCTTTGCTGAGGTTCGTTAAGGTCTTATGAATGATCTCGACGGCTTGTTCCGTTGGCATCTTCGCCAATCCAAGGACGCGATCGACGGGAAACGTTGGCAGTGATTCCATTTCCACTTTGGCATTTTGAACGACATTAAGACCTTCTTTCAACAACATAACGCTCAAACGGCAAAAATCTTTATCGGCAAATGTTTCTTGCATGGATTTTCCGATCAAGGCGGGAATGCAGTTGTTAAAATTGACAAAAAGCTTAAGCCATTTCATGCCCATGATATTTTGTGAGACGACAACCGAAAAACTTGTCCTTAACAACGCCTCGACTTCGCGCAGCCGGTAATCATTGGTTGTATAAGGCTTACCAATGATCCAATCGCCGGGAAAATTCAAAACCACTTCGCCCGGACGAATGTACGTAGCACCAAACATCACAATGCTGCTAATCATGTCTTCCTTATCGAAATGGATGCTCAAAAGATTGTCCGCTTGCACACCGTTTTGGGTGGTCATGATCAAACAGTCGTCGAGGAAATCCTTGTTCATATCATAGGCCTCTTCAATGTCCTGGGTCTTGGTCGTGAAAATGACCAGATCATATCGCGCATCCAACTTTTGCGCCGCTTTCAACTGAACGGTTTCTTGTCCTTGCGGACCCTTCATTATTAACCCATTCTTTTTCACAGCGTCGACCTGCGTCGGACGGCCCACCAGCAGCACCTCTTCCCCGGCCTGCGCCAATCGACCAGCAACATATGATCCTATCGCTCCCGCGCCTATGACTGCTATTTTCATCCCTGATTAAACTTTTTTTGTTCTTGGGCCTGATATGTTTGAAGGCAATGATTCTTTAAGCAAGCCAAGATGGTTTTGATGCTATTTTCATGCATCTTCTTTAAAAATAAATTCCAAAGAACCTTGCTGAACAAACCTTTGATCTTATATTGCAGTTCATAATCAACCCGGGTGCCATTGGATCGTTCTTCGACTTTCGTCCACTCACAACCTACGATCATGCCGCTCTTAAATGTTCGTTCAACAAATTTTTGCGGATCATATTTGGTGACTTCCAGCAAAAATTTTATATTCAAGGGCTTTGTGATCATCAATAAATATTGGGCGCCAACCTGTAACCCGCCGTTGGTTTGTCTTTGGAATTGCGCGACGCTGTCCTTCGGCCACCATTCCCCTTCGCCCCACAACAAGGCCGCATGAACAACGCAAGCTTTCGGCGCTTCAATAAAAACAAAATGCCGGTTGATCTGTTCTTGACTGACTTTATTCTTTTTAAAAAACTTCGCGAAAAGGGTCATTGGTCCTCATAGGCTTGATAATCAAATCCGGCCTCTTGCATCAGCCGGATCATCAAACTATAAAACGTCATCGGCACTTCCGAAAAAAAAGCCCGAATGATGTCTGATTCCTCAACCAAATTCGATCCCCGCTCCTGCGCGTTCAGGACCGCCTTTTTATCAACCACCTGCTTCGCGATCTCCCGATGAAAAAGCGGAATTTTTCGAATCATGCCCTGATACTTCTCTCGTGCTTTTGCTTCCCACTTGAGTTCTGTCTCTGTTGTTGCCATCTTTTCACTCCTATTTCTACGGGGACAATCCCCGTCGTGGAATACCCTTACACCGACGCCTGAACACCGGTTTCCGCCGGGGTCCGTGAATTTTGTTCCCACTTCGCGATATTGCTCATGAAATCCTTCACGCACATTTTGACTTTCACATCATAATTGCTGCTGAAAATCCGATGAATGCGTTCTGGTTTCGAATAATACTCTCGCATGCACCAGGCCCCCAGCCGCCCGACGTCTTCAACCGACAAATGATCGGTCGGAACAACCGGATGCTGAAAATCCCAAAGGCGCATGTCCATTTTATCCGGATCAAACCAGCCTTTTTTGATCCCATAACGCCAATCCGGAGAATTCGGGACCGGGGTCAAATAATCCAAAGCGAAAATATCTGGATCAATTTCATCCGCGATTTTAAGACGCTGTTTGATTTTGGCTTCGTTATCGTCTTTAAGTCCGATGAGAACAGTCCCGACGCTGCCGATATCCTGATCGCGTAAAATACGGACTGTTTTTTGAATCTGAGCAATCGTGACCCCTTTGCCCTGCTTGGCCAGCGTCATGTCATCTTCCACCTCAACCCCGGTCAAGGCCAAAAATAAACCGGCCTTTCGCATGAGCGGCAAAATATTGTGCTGACTGATCCATTGATCGGCCCGGCCCAAGCAAACCCAATCGATCTTATTGCCGCGTTTGATTTTCTCCTCGCAGAATTCGATCATGGCCTTCGTGTCGCTATTAAAGGCGTCGTCTTGAAAAACAACCGTTGCGACCCCATACTGCTTTTCCAAAATATCCAATTCATCGACGATGCGTTTACCGCTCAAACCCCGCCAGGACGTAAAATCCTGCGCTGCCGTGCGGCTATCATACAAAGCCCATTCGTAACAAAAATGACATTTGCCCGGACACCCTCGAGAGGT
>JAHFFS010000094.1 GCA_023247815.1 Candidatus Omnitrophota bacterium | reverse complement strand
GCGGTCGATTAAGACGGCTAACTGGATGTTCGCCGGCCGGCCAAAGTCATGGATGGCATTCAAAGCCGCCCGAATCGTGCGGCCGGTGAATAAAACATCGTCAACGAGCACGATGCTCTTTTTATCAAGATCAAAATCAATCAGAGTTTCATGGACCACGGGCGCGGCATTGACCAGGGTGAGATCGTCACGGTACAATGTGATATCGAGGACACCAACGGCAACAGCGTTCCCTTCGATCTGTTTGATCGCGGCGTTCAAGCGCTCGGCCAAGATGGCCCCGCGGGTCCGGATGCCAATGATCGCCAAATCTTGAATACCTTTGTTCTTTTCCAAGATCTCATGCGCGATTCTTGAGATCGCTCGACGGACCTGCTCTTGATCCATAATTTTGCGTTCCGGGCTCATCGCTTACGACTCCATTTTTATGTCCCAAGTCTCCTGTTGCAAGCCTCAAATCATTTGCAACGTGGGACTTGTAACTTGTTGCTTTCCAGGGACAGCCCCCGCAACCCCCAGAAAATAAAAAACGCCCGTCCTTTTGAGACGAGCTACATTTTTCTTTAACTTCTTACTTGTATAATCAGTCATTGAAAACCCTTTTCGGCCTCACTGGACCGGAATTAAAGGTTTGATGTTGTTTCAACTATAACATTCGTAATCGATCCTGTCAAGGATTGTGATTTTGAAAAAATCAATTGAGAGGGATCCAATAACTCGTGCTGCAAGCTGCTGATGTCCTCCAATAGTCACCTTTTTTAACTGGCATAGTAAAAGTTGCCCTGCCAGATGACCCAACCCCAAAACCCACTTGCGCGCGGATAGTCGTTGGGGGATTGCTGGCGTCCGTATATCCAGCAAGATTGCTACTCCCCCCCATAATGACGGAACATACGAAAAAGCCATCGGTGACCGCCGGCCCTTGAACAGCGTTGGGGCTTGCGACCGTCACCCAATTCCCAAATCCTTTTCCCGCTCCTGTTAAAGATACCCATGACGATCCTTTGCGCCCCTCAAAATCAGTTCCAGTCCAACGGATCGTACCAGCATTGGTATTGACCGTACTGCCTACCCGAACCCCACCATTCACATCCACCATTTCGACGGGAGCGCTTGTCCCCACACCCAAATTCCCTACCGCTGATAAAGTCATGGAAAGCTGTGGAACGCCAGACTCTATAGAAGAAGGATGGGTATAAAATTTAAGCCCCGTGATATCATTATCTGACGCATGATCTTGAAAGGCTACCAACCTGATATACGGCTGCTGTATACTGTCATATGGATAAATATCAATACTTGCTTGTTCCGTGTTGGTACCATCTGAATTTCGTCCCTGAAGAACCAGCAGCGTCCCAGATCCAGCCGTCGTCGATTGAGGATGCAATAGATGCATCCCGGAGATAGGCGCGGTTGTTCCGACGCCAACATTGCCATTGATTGTCAATATGTTATTTGCAAAATCTCCATAAATCAAAGGGGTCGTATCCGTCTCAGAATTGCAAATGTAAAGCTTATCTGAACCGACTTCACTGAATCCCGCGCCATTACCAAGAAACACATTTCCACTTCCTGTTGAATTTGCGTATCCCGCGGTATAACCTACCCCAACGTTTTGACGGCCCGTCGTATTCCTGCCAAGGGCGGAATAACCGATGGCGATGTTGCCGCCGCCGATCGTATTTTCGTAAAGCGCATTTGAACCAAGAGCCGTATTCTGATTACCTGACGTATTCTTAATCATTGCACTATAGCCAACAGCCAAGTTACCGATACCAACAGTATTATTCGCAAGAGCGGTGCCGCCGATCGCTGTATTAGCACTTCCTGTCGTGTTGCTAGAGAGTGCATTGTTGCCAAGGGCGGTGTTAAGCCCAAGACCGGTCATGGTTAAATTACCCGCCTGAACTCCCAAAAAGGTATTGCTCGTCGACCCGAAACTGTGAATAAACGGATACGTTCCAGAAAAAATGATCCCGGTCGTCGCTGTCGTAGCTGGGAGACGCAAATTGCCAGTCAGCTCCAACTGCTCATTGGGGGCCGTTGTTCCGATTCCAACTTTACCGTCGTCCCGAACAGCAAAAATATTCGTCGTTGCAGAATTTGTGACTTTCAGTGAAAATGTTGAATTCGTGTTTCCCTCTCCTACAACCGTTAATCTTCCGGTCGGATTGGTCGTCCCGATCCCGACGTAAATCGGATCGCCTTGAGCGTCAGTGTCAATGATAACATTAGGGGATCCGCCGGGATTCTGCTGCTCCCACGATCCGACCAGTGGCTGCCATTCGCCATCAACACCGTCATCCGCGCAGATGTAAAGCTTGTTGCCATCGTCAGCGTTGACAAACATCAGTCCTACTGAACACGATGTGCCCCCAATTGACGCCCTCGGCACCAGCCGCAAACGGTCATACGCGCCATGCGGGGCAGGGTAGTACGTCGTCAAAGTCAATGAGTCCGCGGAAAGAATTCCAGATGGGATCAAAAGCAAAACCAGGAGACTGAATGCGGTTTTCTTCATTGATATGCTATAGCCTGTTCAAAGGGCCTCCTGTTAAAGTATAACATAAATCTAGGAAGCAAAAACTCAGTCAAAAAAGGGCGGTACGAGAAAGTAACACGTCCAAAGCCACACGTCTCAAGTACAAATTTTTTGAGACCTGAGACCTGAGACTTGAAACCTAAATTAAACCTTCTTTAAACGTTTGGCGGGATTCCCAGCCCACACCTCTCCTGCTGGGACATCTTTGGTGACCACACTGCCGGCCCCTATGAGGGCCCCGTCGCCAATGCTGACCCCTCCTAAAATCGTGGCATTGCTGCCGATCGAGACATTGCGGCCGACCATCGTCTTGACAAAACGCGACCGCCAATCGCGGTCGGTTTCCATTTGTCCGTCGGCTTTGGTGGCAACAGGATGTTTGTCATTGATGAACATGACCCCATGGCCAATGAAACAATTATCACCAATGGTCACCCCTTCGCAGATGAAAGAATGGGAAGAAATTTTACAGTGGCTGCCGATCAAGGCGTTTTTCTGCACCTCGACAAACGCGCCAAACTGCGTATGATCGCCGATCACGCATCCGTAGAGGTTAACAAACTTGTAAAATTTGACGTTTTTTCCTAACTTGACATCCGATGCGATACTGAGATATTGATCCATGGCGTTCCCCTATTCTGACCCCGTAGGTCCACCCCGTAGGTTGGACCTACGGGGTCAGAAAAAATAGTTCATTACGGATGATTTTCCAACAGCAAATCCTGCATCTGCTTTTCCGTGTCCTGAGATTCCCGTTCCTTATCTTCAAGCATTTTCTGCACCACATCCAAACGCTGCTGGGTATCTTGCAGCCGGTCCGCGAGCACCTGATATTCCTGGTTCTTCTGCGCGAACTCATTTTGCACTTCTTGTAACTTGCCCTTCACGTCATTCAACTCCTGTTGAAGATCATCGACGATCCGCTTACCACCGGCACCACCATTTTGCTTCAGATCGGCAATGGCCATCCGCGCCGATGCCAGACTTGATTTCAGCTCAGCGATCATCTCATCTTTGCGTTTGATCATATCAACGGTCTGCTTTTCCAATTTGACCCGACCAACACCTCTTTGCGCCTGGACATTTTCCAAGTCCCGCTTTTGCGACCGCAAAAATTTCAATTCTTTTTCCATATCGCCCATCTGATTTCGCATCTGTGCGACCGTCAAAGCATCCGTGACCGATGAGGGATTAGACGGCTGATCGGATGAGACCTCGACATTCTCCAATGAATTTTTTTTCAATTCTTCAATCTGCTTCAAATATTTTGTCCGCTCGGCAATGCGATCATCAATCAATTTCCCTAACTGCTTTTCCAAATCCGTGGACCGTTTTTCAATGCCTTCCAACGTCTTACTTTTATCTTCCATCTCCCGCGTCTTGTCGTCCAAACGGCTTTTCAAATCAGCAATTTCCGTGTCCAATTTCGAAATTTTTTGTGACTTCAGCAACTCCTCCTGTTCCAGCAAATAAGACCGCTGACGGCCTTTTGAAAACGCCGCGTCTTTCTCCTGCTGCACTCCATCCAATTCCACCTTCAGCGCGTGATTCCGGTGTTCCTTTTTAACAATGATGTCTTTCAGGGCCACCTGCTCATTCTGCAATTTTTCGTTGAGCTGTTTCTGATGAAAAGTTTCGTCCTTGATCGCGTTCACAAGATTTTTATAGTCATCAATTTCTTGGCTTTGCCGCAGATGACGGGTGATCTCTGGGTTCTCCGGCTGATACAAACCCTTCTCGCTGATACCCATTTTCTTCAAGTATTTTTTTGCTTCTTTGTTATCAGGGTCGAGAATGAGCGCCTTACTGAACTCATGAATGGCTTGCTCGTGATCACCCCTTTGATAAAAGATTTTTCCTTCTTTAACCAAATCATCGACAACGAGCTTGGACTCCGCCGAGAAAGACACAACAGAAAATACCATGAGGACCAGATTGATTAAAAATAGCGGAATAGCGATTTTTTTCATGTTTTTTTTAGTGAACTGAAAAATTATATCACCTGTTGAGAAACACTGTCAATCTAACTCCCGTAAATCTCTGTTCCGCTCAGCCTTCGCTTGAACCCTCGGGGTTGAGCTCCCGCACCTGCGAGGTTGGACGATAAAAGGGGTTGGCGCAATTCGCGAATTTGTGCTATAAAATATGAACTTAATCCCCGTTTCCCTTAAACGACCTATGATGACAGCAACCCCCATGCTCAGTCAATATCGGCAGATCAAGTCCCAACATAAGGACTGTATTTTATTTTTCCGTCTGGGCGATTTTTACGAAATGTTTTATGACGACGCCATGGCCGCGTCCGGCATCTTAGACTTGGTCTTGACCGCCCGCGGCAAAGGCACCGACCATCAAGTGCCGATGTGCGGGGTCCCCTATCATTCCGCCGACGGATATATCGCCAAACTCATTCAGGCTGGAAAAAAAGTCGCGATCTGCGAACAATTGGAAGACCCTTCGCAGGCCCAGGGGATCGTCAAGCGCGACGTGATCCGCATCATCACCTCCGGCACTTATCTGGACGAAAATTCCCAGGACGCTCGCTATCTGTTATGCCTCAGCCCTCACAAGAAATCCGACGGGGTTTTGGGTGTCGCCTTTATTGATCCAACCTGTGGGGCCATCCAGACCAATCAATACCAAACTCCACAACGCGTCATTGAACTGATTTCCAAACTCCCGATCTACGAATGCGTGTATCCCATCAGCGAGGAGACCGCGGTCAAAGACATCTTTCGCCATCCGCTGCTGCGGGCCAAAAATATCATTTTGAGTCCGCATGACGACTGGTGTTTCAATCCTGACATCGCGAAAAAATCCCTCTGTGAACATTTTAACCTGCAAAGTCTCGGCGGATTTGGGATCGAAGACCGCAGCTCAGCGGTCGCGAGTGCCGGCGCTCTCTTAGAATATCTCAAACAGATGAACAAGCAACCCTTGAAACACATTGATAAAATCTCGCTCTACGCCGACGATGATTATGCTTTTATCTCACCCGCCGCCGTCTACGGCTTGGAACTCGATCAACTGTTTAAGACGATCAATCATACCTTAAGCGCCATGGGAAAACGCAAGCTCAGCTATTGGCTCACTCATCCGCTCAAACGACCGGCCGACATCTTGCAGCGCCAGGCGGCGGTAACCCTGCTCAAAGAACAGCCCGATATCCAGAAATCTTTGAAGAAAAATTTGAGTGTTATCCCTGATGTTGAAAAATGTTTGTCCAAACTGAGCTGTGGCTACACGCAGCCCAAAGATGTCTTGGCGATCCGTAACGCCTTAAGCCTCATCCCAGAAATTCAGGCTTCCCTTGTGGCACTCAAATCCAAAAACCGGCTCTTTTCCGTCGATGACATCCCTCAGCTGCGCGATCTTCTCAATCGGGCCGTCAATCCGGAAATGCCGCTGTCAAAGACCGAAGGCAAGGTCATTCAAAGAGGATTTGACCAAGAACTCGACGCCTTAAAAGACCTGCGTGAAAACGGCAACCAATGGCTGCAGAAATACCAACAGCAGGAAATCAAACGGACCGGGATCAACACCCTCAAGGTCGGCTTCAATCAAGTCTTTGGTTATTACATCGAGATCACCAACGCCCAGGTAAAAAACGCCCCGTCGGATTATCTGCGCAAACAGACCCTGGTGAACGGCGAGCGTTTCATC
>JAHFFS010000093.1 GCA_023247815.1 Candidatus Omnitrophota bacterium | reverse complement strand
ACGTTGTATTTGACCGCGGCCTGGGCGATGCGTAACAACTCGTCAGGACTTGTAACACCGCCGAAGATGCGAGGAACCACCGAAAAACTGCCGTCCTTTTGAATATTGGCATGCACGCGGTCATTGATGAATCTGGCATCGCGCTCATCTTCATATTCCTTCGGCCACATGATTTTCAATAAAGACGCCAAGCCATTTTTACTTCCGGCGTCCTCAATCCCATCTGCCAATTGAGCAAAAACAGCGCTGACGGATTTCAACTCACGATTTTTGATCTCTCTGACCAGCAGAGATTTTTCTAAAGGGATTCCTGCAACATAATAGTGTTCACGCGGGTCATAGGAGACTTTACCGATGGTGGCCTCGATGATTTGCGCAATCAATCCTCGACAGGACCCGCATCCTTTTCCGGCTTTGGTGACTTCGCCAATGGCGGAAACGCTCGTGCGCTGTTCATTTTTGATCACATCGACAATCTGTCGCTTACACACCCCATTGCAGTTGCAGATCTGGGCGCTGTCCGGAAGATCGTTCACGTCCAAAAGCGTCTCGCCGGAGACCGCCCCAAATAAAATTTCCGCCCTATTCTCCGGTACTTTCGTTCCATTCATGAACATGGGCATCAAATCATCTGCCATTTCAATGTCCCCTAAAAGGATACCTCCCTTGATCTTATTGTCCGCAACGATCAATTTCTTATAAATCCCGCGGTTGGGGTCCCGATAAACAATGACTTCATCCGTCGACTCTGAAGGGTTCTTTTCCCCGAATGACGCGAGCTCAACTCCCATCACTTTAAGTTTGGTCCCGACCTTTGATCCCTCATAAACCGCATCTCTACCACACTCGGTGATCACATCCGCCAAGACAATCGCCTGCTGCCAGATCGGATCTACCAATCCGTAAAGCACTCCACGATGTTCAACGCATTCCCCAACAGCAAAAATTTTGGGATCACTGGTTTTCATTTGGTCATCACAAACAATCCCTTTATTGACTTTCAGACCACAATCGACGGCAACTTCCGTGATCGGACGAATGCCGGCGCTGACAACCAGCATATCGGTTTCCATCTGGGTTCCATTTTTAAAAGCCACCCCAGCCACTCTGTCCTCTCGATAAATGATTTGACTTGTGATGGTGTCCAAGGCAACACGCAAACCCATTGTTTCCATGGTGCGTTTGAGAAGCTGGGCTGCTTCCAAGTCCAATTGCGCCGGCATCAACTGGGGAGCCGCTTCCACAACCGTGACATCCAAATCATGCGTGATCAAGCCCCGAGCTGCTTCTAGTCCTAATAACCCTCCACCGATCACAATCGCTCGCCGACAATCCTTTGCGTATTGCGCGATCTGCTGACAATCATCGATTGTTCGAAATAAAAATGTTCCCTGCCCGCCAAAACCTTCAATTGGCGGGACAAAGGGGCGTGAGCCGGTCGCGATAATAAGGAAATCATACGCCTCCCTTACCGCACTGCCTTCCGGAAAACTTTTTTCAATCGCTAGATATGCTGCCACACCATTGGGCAAACGCTTGCCAAGAACAATCTGATTTTCGCGGTCGATATGCAAAGCCTTAACACCCGCGTGAAGCTTGATGCCATTTTCTTCATACCAACTCAATGGATTCATCATGATTGCTGCTGCTTCCTGCGATTGATTTAACACGTTACTCAATAAAATCCGGTTATAGTTTCCATAAGGCTCGGCACCAAACATCACGATCTCGAAGGCATCTCTACGGCGCTTTAAAATCTCTTCAACGACTCTTGCCGCGGCCATCCCATTGCCAATAACCACCAATCTTTTCTTCATGACCTTTCTCCTTAACTTGCCGCTTTCAATAAAAAATCCCAGATCGTCAAAATGCTAAACGATTCCGGGACATCAATGCCCACGAAGGACAATGCCAATAAAAAACCCAATTATCCCGACCTTCGGGTTAATTGGGCCTCATTGTCCAATTGCTTTCTGCTTCGAAACTTCTATCCAGCAACGCTGCTGTTATTAACTCTATTTCAACTATATACGAACATTCGCAAAGGTCAATACTCATTTTTTTAGGTATCGACCCATGATCCATCTATAACGCCTGCAAATATTTGCTCAAATCAACCTCGCGAAGAGAAATCCCCAACTTTTTTCTGATATGATTCCGATGATTATCGACCGTCCTGACCGACGTGCACAAAAAATCAGCGATTTCCTTTGTGGTCAAACCATTTTTGATCAAATGACAAATATCGATTTCTCGTGATGAAAGCTGCCATTTATTATCAATGATTTTACTGCCGAACCGCTCCGGCAGGTGCCGCAAATTGGTTTCTAACAACTCAATCGTCTTCATATCAAGCCGGTCACCTCGACGTTTCAACTTGCTCAACAACGGCAAAACAAACATTTCTAAATTGCTCACAACACAGCTCTTAATTTCTTCGTGCTTCTGTTCAAATTCTCGGCTCAGCCTTTTGACAATACCATAATTTTTCTTTAAAACATCCCTTTGCTCTTTCAAACGCTTCTGCATCTTGCGCATCTTTGTCACATCGAGAACACTGCCGCGGGTATTCAACAACTTACCGTCTTCACGATATCGGGCACTGGCGTTCAACAGTACCTCGACCAAATTTCCGTCCTTGGCTTTAAGTGTGTAAGACAAATTTTTAACAAATCCGATTTTATTGATGTCCCGCCAATGTTTATGAAAACGCTTGATTTGCGCCGCGACAATCAAATCCGACCAACGCTTTTTGCCAACGATCTCAGTTCGCTCGTATCCGATCATATCCAGCTCAGTTTGATTGATATCGATGATCCTCTGGTCCGGTCCGAAAGAATGAAAGCCGACCGGCGCGTGCTCGAAAAAATCCATCAGATATTCGTCGTTTCTCAACAATTTCTGATGAAACTCCCGCATGCCCGTCTCCCAAAATAAAAAAGCCCAAATTCTCCCTCCAGGAAAATTTGAGCCTCATTGCTTCAAATCTAAAATCTTCGTTGATTAACTAAGCGTCAATGCTTGCGTTATATAGTTAAAATATAATACAACTTGTTTCACTTGTCAACATTAGCACAGGAATCGTCAATTTCTCCTTGATCCCCCCATCCGTCCTTTCTATAATATCGTTCATCAAACAAAAGGAATCTTGATGGCAACAAATCAGATCATCTTAAAACAAATGGAACTGGGGCCTTTGAACAATTTTCTTTACTTCATCGGTGACCCGGTGACCAAAGAAATTGCTGTTGTCGACCCGGCCTGGGACGTTGATTACTTGCGAAAACAAGCAGAAAAAAGCGGTTATCAAATCACCAATATTTTTTTAACCCATGGCCATCCTGACCACGTCAATGGTCTGGCGACTCTGCTCTCCACCCACGACGTGCCGGTTTACATCTCCAAGCATGAAGCCCCCTTTTACATGCCGAAATGCAAAAACCTAAAACTGGTTGAAGACGGACAGCAGCTCAAAGTCGGGAACATCACCTTTGATTGCATTCTGACACCTGGACATACCCCAGGTTGCCAATGTTTCAAACATAAGGCGGTCTTAATTGCCGGGGACACCCTGTTTATCGACGGCTGCGGACGCTGCGACTTGCCTGGTGGCAACGCCAAAACAATGTACCAGACCCTTTACAATATCATCGCCAAACTCCCCGACTCAACCATCATCTACCCCGGGCATAATTACGGCCCCAAACCCTACGCGACTTTAGCCGAACAAAAACGCACCAATCCCTACCTCACTTGCACCAGCGAAGAAGAATTTCTCCAACAACGTATGGGAATTTTTTAATGCTTAGGTGGTCGCAGCCCGTTAAAGATCGCCTTCCTAACGAGTGCGGAATAGAGATGAAACGGCAGGATTTTTCTGACGCAATAATGAATTCGGCTTTCGATGTCAGGGATATTGCGAAACGGCGGGTTGACAGATTCAATCAATTTCTCGACCAAAGCGGCAATGTCTTCAACGTCCTTGTGGCAATCATCGACCAAAGCCCGCTTCTTCTTTTCAAATTGTTTGGAAAGTTGGAAATAAGGACTTTCTTCATTGTAAAAATTCTTAGCATATTGCGAATTTTCGTAAAATATTTTTGTTCGATAAATCCCCGGCTCAATCAACAAGACATCAATCCCAAAAAATTTCAATTCGCTGTGCAAACTTTCTGAAAAACCCTCCAACGCCCATTTGCTGGCGTTATACGCGCCTGAGCAAGGCAAGGCTGTTAATCCCGACATACTGGAAATGTTGATGATCTTTCCTCGTCGACGAGGCCGCATCATGGGTAGGAAAGCGCGGATCACGTTCTGTACACCAAAAAAATTAGTTTCCATCTGGTCGCGGATCTCTTGATCAGTCAGATCTTCAAAAAAACCACCCATCCCGTAGCCCGCATTGTTGACCAACACGTCGATGTACCCGTACTTCGCTCCGATTTCCGTAAAGGCATCTTTGATCGAATCCTTGTCTCTGACGTTCAAGTGAAGAACATCGGCTTCGCCCCCACGATTTTTCACTTCTTCCAGCAAGGCCGCCTTTTTGTTCAAATTGCGCATGGTCGCGATGACCCGGTATTTTTTAGCAGCCAGACGGCTAGCGATCTGCAAACCAAAACCGCTGGAGCAGCCCGTAATCAAAACAATCTTGGAAGAATCGTTGGACATTTTTGATCTATTGAATGGTTTTTTGGATGAGCAGACAATCGACCAAGGTTACCGCGATCATGGCCTCCACCACCGGAACCACCCGGGGACAAATGCAAGGGTCGTGTCGACCAATCACTTGGATTTTCGTTGCTTTCTTAGCGGTCGTGACCGTCTCTTGGAGCTGCGCAATCGACGACGGCGGTTTAACAGCAACCCTTAAGATAATTTCTTCTCCGGTTGAAATGCCGCCGAGCATGCCGCCGGCATGATTGCTCTTGACCGAAATCTTTCCCTTTTTGACTAAAAAAGGGTCATTATGTGCCGAACCTGTCATTTTTGTGGCTGCGAATCCTTTACCGAATTCAATCCCGCGCATCGTTCCAATCGACATCAAACCATATGCCAACTTAGCGTTGAGCTTACCAAACACCGGGTCGCCTAAACCAACCGGACATCCTTGAATCACCGCTTCAACAACACCACCCAAAGAATCGCAATCTTTGCGGGCCTGGTCAATGGCCGTAATCATTTTCTGAGCAGCGACTAAATCGGGCGCACGGACCAAATTCTTTTCGATGACTGAAAAATCTTTTTTAGTCGCGACAATATCACCAACACTAAGCGTATAGGCAATGATTTTAACCTTTTCCCTATCGAGAATTTTTTTTGCCACTGCTCCCGCAGCCACCCGACAAGCCGTTTCACGGCCCGAAGATCTGCCACCGCCACGGTAATCGCGGATCCCGTATTTGCTCAAAAACGTGTAATCCGCATGTCCAGGACGAAAGACATCTTTGATATTCGAATAATCATTTGGTCTTTGGTCCTCGTTACGGATGAGCATCGCCAGGGCCGTACCCGTGGTCTTTCCTTCAAAGACGCCGGAAAGGATTTCCACTTGATCAACTTCTTTGCGTTGGGTCGTGATTTTGCTTTGACCTGGTCGTCTTCGATCCAAATCTTTTTGAATATCTTCTTCACTCAAAGCCAAATTGGGCGGGACACCGTCGATCACAACCCCAATGGCCGGGCCATGACTCTCACCGAACGTTGTTATACGAAAAACATCACCAAAGGTATTTCCAGCCATGTTAAACTCTCCTTTACCCTTAATTCTGACCTGCGAGGTCAGAATGACTTGTCGGTCACCGCACCCTCTGAGGCGCAGGTGACTGATTTCAAATACTTTGCCAATACACCGCGTTCATAGCGCGGCTTAGGGGCCTTAAAGATTTTTAAACGTTTGGCGATTTCATTTTTAGCAACGTTCAAAGTGATTTCGCGTTTAACAGTATCGATGGTGATCTCATCACCATTCTTAACAACCGCCAATGGTCCGCCGCAATAAGCTTCTGGAGTGATATGTCCAACCACAAACCCATGGCTGCCACCAGAAAAGCGCCCGTCGGTAATCAATGCCACATCTTTACCCAAACCCTTACCCATGACCGCAGAAGTCGGTGACAACATCTCCCTCATCCCTGGACCGCCTTTGGGTCCTTCAAAACGGATCACAATGACTTGACCCTTCTTGATCGTACCATCGAGAATTTTCTTTAACGCTGCTTCT
>JAHFFS010000227.1 GCA_023247815.1 Candidatus Omnitrophota bacterium | reverse complement strand
GAGATGAACCCCAAAATCACCGTACTACTGATGACCATCGACCTCACTTGCGTGGATAACGAATCGATCATCGGTCGATTTCTCCCATGACAATATCGGTGCTCCCTAAAACGCACACCATGTCCGAAACATTCAATCCACGAACGATCGACGGCAGCACCGCCAAATTAGAAAATGATGGTGAACGGATTTTATTGCGATAGGGTTTGAGCCCTCCATCGCTGACCAGATAAAATCCCAGCTCTCCTCGAGGATTTTCCGTCCGCAAATAAGACTCACTCGGTGGCGCTTTAAAAACTTTGTTGACCTTAGCCACCGCGTTGCCCGCCGGGATCCCCTGGATCGCCTGTTCGACAATCTTCAAACTTTCGCTGATCTCATCAAGCCGGACTTTAAACCGGTCCCAGGAATCACCGACTTTACCAATCGGGACATCAAATTTGAATTGATCATACAACATATATGGTTCGTCTTTTCGCACGTCCCATTTAACTCCGGACGCGCGCAGCATCGGACCCGTGACACTGTAATTGATCGCCACCTCGGGCTTCAAGATCCCGATCTTTTTGGTTCTCGACAAAAAAATCGCGTTGTAAGTCAAAAGCTCGTTGTATTCTTGCAATTTCTGGCGCTCATACTTGATGAAATCTTTGATATATTTGTCCGCGTGCGCCGGCAACTCAGTCTGCACGCCGCCAATGCGCATATAGTTGTATGTCAACCGGCCCCCGCAGATCTCATCGAAAAGTTCGACGATTTTCTCACGGTCGCGGAAACAATAAAACATCGGGGTCGCGTAAGCCCCCAAATCCTGGGCAAACGTTCCCAAAGAAACCAAATGACTCGCGATACGGTTCAGTTCGGCAATGATGGTACGGACGTAAGAAACGCGCGCGTTGACCTGAAGATTCAAAAGTTTTTCAACGGCCAAGACATAACCCAAATTGTTGTTCATGGAACCCAAATAATCAAGGCGGTCGGTGAAAGGAACAAACTGGATATAAGTGCGGTTTTCAGCGATCTTCTCGCAGCTGCGATGAAGATAACCGATGTGCGGCCGGCAATCGACGACGATCTCACCATCCAGACGCAATTCCAAATACAAAACACCGTGGGTGGAAGGGTGCTGCGGCCCCATGTTCACGATCAGTTCTTCGGAACGCAGGCCTTCTTTTGCAATGATTTCCGTCATAGATGAAGTCCCTACCCACCAGCCTTAAGACCTTCGGACTGCGGCAATCGAAAAAAATCCGGTCGATCAAAATTTTTTCTCAATGGATAATCGGTCCATTCGTCCGGGTTCAAAATCCGGCGCAAATCCGGATGATTCAAAAATTTTACGCCAAACAAATCAAAGGTTTCTCGTTCCAACCAGTTGGCAGATTCCCAAAGTCCACACAAACTTTCCACGGCCAAATCTTCCATCGCTAAAAACACTTTCAACGTCAGCATAAACCGGTGTTTGAAAGAATAGAGATGATAAACGACCTCAATTTTATCTTTCCAATCGACCCCGCTGACGCAATGGAGATTTTGAAAGGCCAATTCGCTGTTTCGCAAATATTGAGCTACCGTCAGAAGCGATTCTTTCTTAAGAACGAGCGCCGCTTTTCTTTCTTCAGCGACCGCGTCTGGAAATTTTTCACGAACGGCTTGAACCAGTTGGTTGAGGTCCATTTTTAGGGTCCGCCCCTTCCTTCGGAGCTATATAATCTTTTGTGGGCAATCCCCCACCCTTCGAATGAAAGGATGGATCAATCGGAGGATGACTATTGTCCTTAGATTTTTCAATCTTTTCTTTGAGCTTTAAAATTCCGTGCAACAGACCTTCCGGTCGTGGCGGGCAACCCACCACGTGAACATCGACGGGGATCCCCAACCGCTCCGTGCCCTGCACAACCGAATAGGTGTCATGATAAAAAATCCCGCCGCCGATGGCACAGTTGCCCATGGCAATGACGTATTTGGGTTCCGGCATCTGGGCGTAGAGCTTTTTCATGCATTCCCCCATCTTGACACAAATGGTGCCGGCCACAATC
>JAHFFS010000004.1:5982-22048 GCA_023247815.1 Candidatus Omnitrophota bacterium | reverse complement strand
AAAGTGTTGCATGACCGGCATTGTGCAATGATGGCCAGTGCGGATCGCTACGCCTTCTTCATTCACTAATGTCCCGATGTCTTGCGCATGAATCCCCTTCAGATCAAAAGAAAAAACAGGAACCTTTTTACGGGCGTTACCAATGATGCGTAAGCCTTTTATTTTTTTTAACACCTGTGTTCCATAAGCTAAAAGTTTTTCTTCATGCGCCATGATCGCGGCAAATCCGATGGACTGCAGATACTCAATGGCCGGTTTCAAGCCAATGACTCCGGCGATATTGGGCGTTCCTGCTTCAAATTTATGCGGGAGGATATTGTAGGTGGTCTTCTCAAATGAGACCCTTTCAATCATGTCTCCTCCACCTTGATAGGGAGGCATTTTATTGAGCAGTTCCTCCTTACCGTAGAGAACCCCAACCCCGGTCGGGCCAAAGAGCTTGTGTCCGGAGAAGACAAAAAAATCGCAGTCCAGGGTTTGCACATCAATCGGAAAATGGCTGACGGCTTGCGCCCCGTCGATCAAAACTGGGATTTTAAAACGATGCGCTTCTTGAATGATCGTCTGAATCGGATTCACAGTGCCCAGGGAATTAGAGACATAAACAACGCTGATCAGTTTTATTCTTTTGTTTAGAAGTTTATGGAATTGTTCGATGTCCAATTCGCCGTTGTCATTGATGGGGATGATTTTCAAATGGCAACCCTTTTCCTCGCATAACATCTGCCAAGGAACAATATTGGAATGATGTTCCATTTCGGAAACAAGGATTTCATCCCCCTTTTTAAGGAAAGCTCTGCCATAACTATTCATGACCAAATTGATGCCTTCGGTGGCACCTTTGGTCAGAATGATTTCGGAGATTTTTTGGGCATTGATAAACCTCTTGATGGTCTCGCGGGTCGCCTCGAATTGGGCGGTTGCCTTCTCACTCAGTTCATGCAAACCGCGATGAACGTTTGCTGTGCCCGTCGTGTAATACTCGTGAACAGCCGTAATGACGCTTTTGGGTTTGAAGGTGGTTGCCGCATTGTCCAAATAGGTAATGGGTTGGCCCTTAACGTTAACCTTTAAATTCGGAAAATCTTTTCTGATTTTCTGAACATCGAAAGACATAGACACCTCTTTTTGATTATTCTAAGGCCTGAAAAACCGGAACTAACAACGAGTTGAATATATTTTGGACAGCAGGATTTTGAACTTTATTGATGATGTCATCAACAAAACCATGGGATAACATGATGACGGCCCGTTTTTTAGGGATAGCGCGGGTCTGCAAGTAAAAAAGTTCATCTTCGTTGAGTTGCCCGATGGTGGCCCCATGCGTGCATTTGACATCGTCGGCAAAGATCTCAAGCTGCGGCTTGGTATCAATTCGGCAATTGTGACCAAGGACCAGATTTTTATTGAGTTGATAAGAATTGGTCAATTGCGCAATGGGCCGTACAAAAATTTTTCCATTGAACACCGCCCGGGCATCGCCGTTTAAAATCCCTTTATACAATTGGTTGCTGGTGCAATTGGGGAAGCGATGGTCGACGGAAGTATGATTGTCCACGTGCTGGGCCTTATCAACGGCGTAAAGGCCGTTAAGGGTCGAGTGACACCCTTCTCCATTGAGGATGATGTCAAGATCATGGCGGGTTAAGGCCGCCCCAACGCTTAATGAAAATCCATAATAGCTGGAATTGCGTTCCTGCCAGACTCGGGTGGTCCCGATGTGATAGGCCTTCAAACTTTCACTCTGGGCCTTACTGTAATGGAGGATCGCGTTCTCATCAAGATAAACATCAGTTAATGGATTTGAAAAATAACTTAAGTCCTTGTTAAAACAAATGTGTGTTTCGACAATTGATGCCTCGCTTGATTTTCCCAGATGAATAAAGCATCGCGGTGTTGTAAAGAGGGCACCAGCATGGGAGCTGGTGATATGCACCACATGGATCAGTGATGGAATCGCCGTGTTCGCTGCCACATCGACAAATATGCCTTCTTGAGCAAGGCTTTGATTGAGTGCCACAAAGGGCTTCTGCGCTTGCAGGTCATATTTTTTTAGCAGCTGCTCAATGATTTTTTCATCGTTTTCGATGGCCTGCTGCCAGGAGCGGATGGTCAGTCCTTTTGCGGGGATCCCCGCATAGGAAAGTTCTTTCACGAATTTTCCATTAACAAAGACAAGGTTGATTTCCGGCCCTAAGAATTTCTGCAGTTGATTGTTTTCCAGAATTGAGCCGGAATGGGCAATCGCCAATGTGAGATCATTCAGAGCACTCACATTGGTATATTTCCACTCCTCATCTTTGCTGGTTGGAATTCCGCATTCTAGAAAACGGTTAAGACTGGCTTTACGCAAATTTTTTATCCAAGATGGATCTTCAGATTGAAGACGGTTTTGCGTGGAATCAAAATCTTTGATAAAATGGATTGTTTCTTTAGGGGCGATCATTGTCAATCCCTTGAGCAAGATTTAACTTTTTATCCAATCGTAACCTTTTTCTTCGACCTGCAGGGCCAGTTCCTTACCTTCGGACTTGACGATTTTTCCATCCTGCAAGATATGAACAACATCGGGAACGATATAATTCAACAGTCTTTGATAATGGGTAATAACGAGTGTCGCATTTTTTTTGGTTTTAAGTTTGTTGACCCCTTCCGCCACCACACGCATGGAATCAATATCAAGCCCGGAATCGGTCTCGTCTAAGACGGAAAAACGCGGATTTAAGATCGCCATCTGCAGGATTTCATTTCGTTTTTTTTCTCCACCGGAGAAATCCACGTTCAAGGGGCGGTTAAGGAATTTATCATCCATGCCTAAGAGCTTCATTTTTTTTCGCAGATAATCATTAAAAGAAGCGGGATCCATCTCCTCAACGCCATGGTGACGACAGACCTCATTGAAGGCGGCTCGTAAAAATGATGCCGAATTGACCCCGGGGATTTCGACCGGATACTGAAAGGCCAGGAATATCCCTTCGCGGGCCCGCTCTTCCGGGTCCATCTCAAGGATGTCCTTCTTTTTAAAATCAATTTCGTAAAGGATTTCCCCGGTCGTGACTTCATAATCCGGATGGCCACAGATGACTTTAGCAAGCGTGCTCTTTCCCGATCCGTTCGGTCCCATGATGGCATGAACCTCACCGGGGTTGATGGTCAAGTTGATCCCTTTTAATATCGTTATGCCTTTGATTCCGGCATGCAAATTCTTGATTTCTAACATCGATTTAGAACCTCTTTCGTTAATGGGTTAACCAACACTTCCTTCCAATTTCATTTCTAAAAGTTTGACCGCCTCGACGGCGAATTCCAAAGGGAGTTCTTTGAAGACTTCCTTACAAAAGCCGTTGATGATCAAAGAGATGGCCCCTTCCAAATCCAACCCGCGCGATTGCAGATAAAAAATTTGATCGGCATTGATTTTGGAAGTTGAGGCCTCATGCTCTAATGTGGCCGTGCTATTTTTTACTTCGATATACGGAAAGGTATTGGCGCTGCATTTATTGCCGACCAGCATCGAGTCGCATTGGGAAAAATTTCGCGCGTTATTCGCTGACGGCAGCACTTTCACCAGGCCGCGGTAATTGTTATTGGACTCATCGGTCGAGATCCCTTTGGAGATGATGGTGCTTTTGGTGTTCTTACCGATATGGATCATTTTGGTTCCGGTATCTGCCCGCATGCGGTTGTTGGTCAAGGCAACGGAATAAAATTTACCGATGGAATCATCTCCTTGCAAAATGACGCTGGGGTATTTCCAGGTGATGGCCGAACCAGCCTCAACCTGCGTCCAGGAAATTTTGGAGTGATGACCAAGGCATTTTCCGCGTTTGGTGACAAAGTTGTAAATGCCGCCTATTCCTTGTTTGTCACCGGCATACCAGTTCTGCACGGTCGAATATTTGATCTCCGCGTTATCTAAAGCGACGAGCTCGACAACCGCGGCATGCAATTGGTTTTGCTCTCGCATCGGTGCTGTGCAGCCTTCCAGGTAGCTGACGTAACTCCCCTCTTCGGCAATGATCAAGGTGCGCTCGAACTGACCGGTTTCCGCGGCATTGATTCGAAAATAAGTGGATAAATCCAACGGGCAGCGCACTCCTTTCGGTATATAGCAAAAGGAACCGTCGCTGAACACCGCTGAATTGAGGGCGGCAAAAAAATTGTCCGTGTAGGGCACAACACTGCCCAGATATTTTTTAATCAGTTCCGGGTGGCTTCTAACCGCCTCGCTGACCGAACAGAATATGACTCCGACTTTTTCCAGTTCAGATTGGTGCGTTGTTCCAACAGAAACGCTGTCAAACACCGCGTCCACCGCAACACCGCTCAAACGTTTTTGTTCGGTCAATGGGATACCCAAACGTTCAAACGTTTTCAACAGTTCCGGATCAACCTCATCCAAATTTTTAGGCTGTTGGTCTTTTTTCCATTTGGGTGAGGTGTAATAACTTAAGGCTTGATAATCGATCGGGTCGTAATGAAAATTTGGCCAATGCGGTTCTTTCATTTTTGTCCAATGCCGATAGGCCTTCAAACGCCACTCCAGCATCCATTGCGGTTCATTTTTCTTTTCCGCGATCAGAGCAATGATGTCTTCATTCAACCCGTTAGGGATGCGTTCGGTTTCAATGTCCGTGACGAACCCGTATTTGTAATCTCGACGGGACAGGCTATTTTCCTCAATGGTTTTCTCATTGAGCAATTTTTCTTCAGAAGCTTTCACCATTATGAACTCCTTATTTTTTTTGCTGCCGGCTTTTCGCGGATTGTTTTTTCGCCAAGATGTTTTCGTTCGATCAGATCGGCAATCTTTATTTGACCGAAAAGCGCTGAAATTTTTTCATTTAGGTTCAACATTGGGCCAATGACACTGCAATAGGTGTTCAATTCGCAGTGGGAATAATCGCCGGAAAAACAACTGGCGATTTGAATCGGTCCGGAAATCATGTCACAAAGCTCACCCAAGGTGACTTTTTTTAAATCTTTTACAATCTGATAACCGCCGTAGGCCCCTTGTTCCGCCCGGACCACTTCATGCTGCGACATGATTTGCAACACCCGCGACGTTGGGTCAAAGGGTGTATGATAAAGATCGCAAATTTCTTTGGCGGAGGTCAGCTGTCCTGGTGATTTATGGCTCATGTGCTTAAGAGCAATCAGGGCATATTCAATTTTTCGGTTGATTTTAAACATGGGTCTTCTTTTCCGTTTTCAGTTCCGGCTGCAGCCGGTTGATTTTTGCCGCAACAATAAAATCACTTGCTGACAATCCGCCAATTGCATGGGTGCTCAATTCTATTTTTAAATTCCGGTATCCAGTCAAATGGACATCGGGATGATGGTTGTCAGTCTCAGCAATATCTGCAATCTCGTGAATGAATTTCACCGCCGACAAAAAATTTTTCATAAGAAAATTGCGCGAAATGGAATTGTTTTTTATATCCAATCGCCATGCCGGCGTAGCGGTCAGATACTCCTGCGCCTGCTTTTTCGTGAAGGCAGCCGTCTTTCCTTCACAGGGTTCACATTTCATTTGTGCTAAATCAGCATGTTTTGTCATAAGGTTTTTTTCAATCTTAAGCCGCTTCAAGCTTGATATTAGGGTTGTATTCCGACTTAAGCAATTCTTCAATCGCTTTGAGCGTTCCCATCGTCGAACTTGGGCAGGAGCCACAGGCGCCTTGGTAATTGATCTTTAAAACGTTATCACGCAATTCTATCAGCTGTAAATCCCCTCCATCTGCTTGCAGGGCTGGTCTGACAGTTTGATCCAAGATAGCACCGATTTTGGCCAGTTCCGGGTCTTCGGTATTGGCTAGCGGTTGCGATGCGGTTTGCTTTTGCAAATCCATAAAATTGGGATTATGCAGGGCAATGTTATCAAGAATGACTTTCTGGATCAGTTCTTCAATATTGCTCCAGTCGGAGTTGCCGTTTTGAGTGACGGTCACGTAATTATCAAAAAAGTAGACCTCTTTGATGTCAGGACTGACGTCAAAAATTTTTTTCGCTAAAGGGTTGAAGTCACAATCCAGAGCTGATTTATAGGTGACGTTCCCAGCGGTTTTTACTGGCACATTTAAGACGAATTTCAAAGCATTGGGATTAGGTGTTCCTTGAATCATGATTCGGTAATTCATGCGTAACTCCTTATTTTTGATATAATTCCGTTCTAATTTTTAAAACCGACTAAACTAAATCATAAAGAACAAGGACAATAATGTCAAGATATAATTCATTTTTTAGCTTATTTAAAGTGTACTATATCGTGAGACTTGAGTCAAGCAGGGCAATATTGGCTAACGATATGCTCAGCAAACGGAAAGGCACAGGTAAAGGCAGGCGAAACCGCATTTAAGACGTGGACCGAGCGAGCGTCCCCTTCAACGACAAAATCCTGGACCAGCTCAAGCGTGTTACGATCGAGCAGCTGGGCGCGGATGCCGGGTTTGGTATATTCGCTAAAACCTTCAGCGTCAATCTGCTGTACCAGTTTTGCGGCCAGGCCAACAAAATATGATTTTTGGTATTTTTTCATCTCTTCAACAGCCAGGTTTCGAAAATGAAACCGGTTTTTAAGCAGCAATTGGCTCTGATAACCCATGATTTGCAGAAATTCCTTACTTTGAAAATTTGTAAATCCTTGATAGTTTTCCCGCCAAAAGGCCGGAATAGCGGTCGGGCCGATCTTGATGTCACCATAAACCGTTTTGGTGAAATGGACCCCGAGAAACGGGTTTCGTAAATTTGGTACGGGATAAATATTTGTTTTGATAGCGGTTTTATTGGTTTTGTATTTCAGATAAAGCCCTTTGAAAGGCATGATGGTATAATCATGGCCAAAGTCGAAATCTTGGGCGATTTTGTCGGCGTAGAGGCCAGCGCAATTGATCACTTGTTTGGCTTCGATTTCGCCTTGATTGGTTTCAACCGTGCCCTTTTCGCAGCGGACATAACTCACCTGCCATTGGAATTCAACGCCCTGTTGTTTCAAATCCTCTTTTAAGCTCTGACAGACTTTGATCGGATCAACGCTCGCCGTCGTTGGAGAATACAAGGCTTTTTGATGTGTTTTGATGTTTGGTTCGATTTCTTTCGCGGCTGCCACGTCAATCAATTCAACCTTAACACCGTTTCGAACACCACGTTTTTCCAATTCATAAAGGGTTTGCAGTTCGGTTTCATCCATCGCCACAACCAATTTCCCACATTCATTCAACGGCAGTCCTTTTTCTCGGCAGTATTCTTTAAGCAGACGGTTCCCATCAACCGTAAAACGCGCCTTTAAGCTGTTGGCGGTATAGTAAAATCCAGCGTGCAGAACGCCACTGTTACGACCCGAAGCATGCTGGGCAGTGTCTTGTTCTTTTTCAATGATTAAGATTTTGCCGGAGGCATCGCGTTTTTTGAGCGCGCGGGCAATGGAAAGTCCGATAATACCGGCCCCGATGATAAGATATTGTGTTTTTTTCATAATAATCGTGAGGTTGCCGCTTTAAGGGCTGTCCCCTATCCACATATTGACTTGGCTAAGAATTTCTCCTACAATTAAAAAAACAAATGAGGAGGCAAAAATGAGTGAACCAACGATTGCCCAAAAGGCGCCTTTTGTTTTAAAAATGGAACAAGGAAGCTATGCGTGGTGCGCGTGCGGTAATTCAAAGAACCAACCTTTTTGTGACGGATCTCACCGCGGTACTGAATTTCGCCCCATGGTTGTGAAAATCGAAGCACCGCAAACTGTTGCCTGGTGCGGCTGTAAACATACTCACAATAAACCTTTTTGTGACGGAAGTCATAAATCCCTTTAGATTATTTATGTCAGAAAAGTTGACCTATCACCCATATATCCTAGACGCTGAGCCGCGCTCGTACGCCTGGTGCAGCTGCGGTAAATCGCAAAAGCAACCCTTTTGCGATGGCACGCATGGCGATACCGGCATGCTTCCTAAAGTTGTTCAAATAACAGAAAAGAAAAAGATTTCCTGGTGCGGCTGCAAAGCGACGTCCACTCCACCCTATTGTGACGGCACTCATAAAAATTTTCATTAACGCGCAACACACAGCACCCATTTCGGGCTACCGTCGTTAAGCAAAAAGTTTTTCTCCCACCGCCCAATTTTCACCAGACACTTCATCAATGACCAGATAGGTATGGTCTTTCGGTTTATTGGCCACCTTCAATAAGGTCTCTGAAAATTGTTTGGCGATTTCGTTTTTTTGTTCTTTGGTGAGTTTTCCAACGAGTTTGAGGTTGATATAAGGCATGGGGTCTCCTTAAATGAGCGCCTGAGTTACGGAGCGTCAGCGACGTCAACTCAGCCTGCGCGAATTTACCCCAGGAGGCTGCGGCCCAGCAGCCTCCGAGGGGTTTCATTAGTTTTTGGATAATAAAAATATCCCGATATGGGCAAAAAAATTTGGGAAAAATGAGATCTGATTGTCATCAGCAATCGCTTTATGATCGAGGACTTTAATTTTATTCATCAGACAGAAATTTTGAAAATCTTTAATGCTAAAAAAACGGACGTTGGGTGTGTTGTACCATTCAAAGGGAAGTTTTTTGGTGACGGGAACTTGTCCGTTGAGTAAAACCTGCAGACGGCCCCTCCAATGACAAAAGTTTGGGACCCCAACAATGACTTTCTTTCCGACCCGCAGCGCTTCTAAAATCACTTTTTGCAAATTCAGGATCTGTTGCAGGCTTTCATTGAGGATCACATAGTCAAAGCGTTTGTTTGAATAATCGGCCAATCCGGAATTGATGTCGCCATGAGAAACGGTGAGGCCTTTTGCCATGCAATGGTAAATCGCTTTTTCATCGATTTCGATTCCGGTGCCGTGACATTTTTTTTGTTCGATCAACAGCGCCAAGAGTTCTCCGTCGCCGCAACCCAAGTCAAGGACCCGGGAGTTGGGTTCGATGAAATCCAAGATAATCTGATAATCTAGTCGGTCTGAGTGGCTCATTTTTTACAGGTGCTTTTTCTCTAAACGGGTTAAAAAGTGCGAAATCAGTTTGGACTGCCCTTCAATTTCAACTAAGAAAGAATCGTGGCCATAATTGGTATTGATTTCGATGTTAGAAACATCGATATCATTCGCTTTCAACGCGCGGACGAGTTCGGTTGATTGATAGGACGGGTAAAGCCAGTCGGAAGAAAAGGAGATGACTAAAAAATTGGCAGTTACGTTGCGAAACGTTGAGACCAGGTCCCCTTCCTCAGCCAAATCAAAATAGTCGAGCGTCTTTGTTAAGTAAAGATAAGAATTGGCGTCAAACCGCTGGACAAAACTGTCCCCTCGGTATTTGAGATAATTTTCAACTTCAAAATCTTGAGTAAAGTCGTATCCGACTTTTTCTTTACCAATCAGTTTACGGCCGAATTTTTCATCCATGGATTTTTCACTCATGTACGTGATGTGCCCTATCATGCGCGATAGAGCCAGGCCTCGCGCGGGAATGGATTTTCCATAGTAATCTCCTCCCTGCCAGTCTGGATCAGACATGATCGCTTGGCGGCAGACTTCATGCAAGGCAATCTGCTGGGCGGTGTGTCGGTGATTTGTCGCAATGGTGATGACCGAGGCAGTTGTTTCCGGATAAAGGACTGACCATTTTAAGGCCAAAAGCCCTCCCATGGATCCTCCGGCCGTTGACAATAATTTTTTGATCCCTAAATGGTCGATGAGTAATTTCTGCACATCCACCATGTCTTCGATTGTCACAACGGGAAAACTTAGGCCGTAAGGTTTGCCGGTTTTGGGATTGATCGAAGCTGGTCCGGTGCTACCTTTACAACTCCCGAGGACATTCGCACAAATGACAAAATATTTGTTGGTGTCAAAGGCCTTGCCGGGACCGATCATGCCGTCCCACCAACCCGGGTTTTTGGCCTCTTCATGCCATCCAGCGGCATGCGCGTCTCCGCTCAGGGCATGAAAAATGAGGATGGCGTTTGATTTTTGGTTGTTTAAATTGCCGTAGGTTTCGTAGGCGACGGTGATGGGCCCAAGTCGCTGCCCGCCTTTGAGTTTGAGCTCTTGCGGTGGTTGACAGCATTCGAAATATTGAGTTTTAACGATTCCGACTGAATTTTTATCCATATTTTTCCTTCTAGAAATAAAGAATATCGAATGATAACACAGTGTTGAATTGTTTGTCAATTTAAGTTGAGGAAGAGATCTAACCCAAATGAGAGGTCATTAGCGGATTTTACTCGGTTGTTGATCTTCTTCTTGATAACTCAAGAACAAAGGAAGGTTTGTGATAGGGGAGATGTTGATAATAAACGGACTTAACCCTTCAATGTTGATTTTTTTCAAATCGTTCAGATTGAAATTAAAAACTGGTTTTTGTTCATTGCCTTTGACATCCAACTGAGATCGGATGGGATTGAGGTCAATACCACCTTTTTGAAAGTCATTTGTTTCAGAAGCGGCTGTTGGACTGGATAATAAGAGTTTGTCACTCATAGGCTTTATTGGCACATGTTCTTTCCGCCACTCATATAATGTTTCTCCTCTATTTTGCCAGGCCAGGGGTTCGATATCCACGCCATAAAGGATACTCGTATTCAGATTTGTAAAAGTATATCCTTGAATAATTTCTTCTTGGGGACCCTTAACTCGAATAATGCCAGGGAGAGATCTTTCATGAGGATCATAAGGCGGTTGAAAATTTCTTCCCAGCACATGGATTGGAAATTTGGATTTTTTTTGGGCAAGTGCAGCTGCGTTAAAAAAATCTGGCTCAACGGCTAATATAGCCTCAAGAGTTCCTCGGTCAATAAATTGCCGGTGATCATATGGTTTTTGTAAAATCCTTCCATTGGGTTTTAAAGGCCTCTGCGTTTCTTTATCCAATTTGACTTCGGCAAGCAGAAAATTGGGGTTGATAAATAAAATGTCATCCACAGCATTTAAAGGCAAGTAACGCAGCATTCTTTGATCCGCCCGTACGACGACTAAGTTGTTAAGAGCATTTTTTTGGGCGATTAAAGCATTTTGTTGAAAATCTCGTCCCCATTCACCGTAGTCCCCTGATAATCGATCATACTTATCAAAGGTGATGACTCCTATATTTTTATTTTTTAAGGCTAGAGCATGAGCCACTTTGGTTGTTCCCCCGCCTACTTCTAACAGAATATGAGGATAATTTTCTAAAATATAAATAATTCTTAGAATGGATTCCAAAGAATTATTGAACTCTTTGGCGCCAAGATACGAGACGAGATCAATGTATTTTGGATTTACATTTTTTATTCGAAAATCATCGACATGAGCCATTTCCAGGTCGTCTTCTATACCGAATATGGTCTTAAGGCCTCCGATTGTCATTCCCGTTTCGAAAATTTTGGTTTCAGGGTCAAGATTTCTAATTGTATGTTTGAGTTTGGATTTAAATTGATCAGAAGGTTCTTCTGAGACTCCCTGGTTTTCCATGGCATCCGCGGCGGCACCATTTTTCCCAAGCATTAAAAAATCATTAGACACTGGACAGATTTCATCTAATTTAGTATTGAAATCGTTTTCCATCCGAGCCAACTCGTTTTCTAATTGTGCCCTTGTTTGTTTATCCCCTGCTTGGTTTGCGGCACGCATTCTTTCTTGAAGCTCAAGCAAATTCTGGAAGTGTTCCCTAGTAATTTGTAAAACTCCATCACTAGACATAACTGTTTGATGAGTTAATAGTAATAAATTCAATACGTCTGTTACATGTTTAACAACATGTGGGGCTCTAAGAACCCAGGGATGAACACTTGCTATGAAAGTCAGCGTTTTTTCCACTAGGGGTCTCTGTTCATCATTTATAGATATATTTTCCGGCCAATTAAAGAGAACTTTGCTATTTTGAGAATATTCAATAAGTTGAAATAATTTATTTTTTGAATCAGTTGGAAGATGTTCAAATATTTTCGGTTGTCTTCCAAATTTGAAGTCAGAAAGGAAAGATACTAATTCCATATTCAATCTGGGGAGGATGTGCTCTACGATATACTCTACAATGATCGTATAAATAGGATAATAAGCCGTTCCCTGATTCAAAGAATGATTGACTATATATTTACTCACGGGGCCAATTTTGCCCAATTCAAATAATTTGCCGAAAATGTTCGGCCATTCCGGAATTTGAGCTGGTTGTGGAGGCAATCCATTATTTTCTATTAAAATTCTAAGTGTAAGGTAATCTATTATTCCTTCATCCAGCCACTCCGTTTCAAAGCCTTCAAAAAAATGATGCAGCCATTCATGTAAGATAGTATGCAACATTTCATCCTCTGATAAGCCTTCTTTAATCACCATTGCATGAAAAAGATCAATATATCTACCATCGACGGTATCTTCAAAATTGGCGCTCATCACAAAGGAGACGGTCGGAGCCTCAGGAAGTGCCCATCTTTCGTTAATTTTTTCCAACATTTTTAGCGCTTTCATCGCGATTTTCTTTTCATTATCATTAGCCAAACGAGTATTTTTTAAAAAACTAATGCCCCTTTTAACAAATTCGGCAATGATATGCTCGAGAATGTGTTCATCCGTAAACGCAGCGTCGTTAGTCATTTTAATATTGATCATCTGCTTAATGAGGATAGCTTTGCTTCTTGTCTGCAATCTACCTGGAATCCTAAATTTTTTTAAGACTCGAGCTAGATTCTGATCAACAAACTCGCGGCAATGGTTTTCGAGTTCGGTTATTTCATCATTTTTGGTACTTGTAAACATGAAGACATCGTTTGTTTTAGGAGTTATATTTAAGCCGGAATTTTGTGAGTTCAATTCCAATGAACCATCAAGAGGCTTTAACTTCATTTCTCTAATAATATCATTACTCAGTGGGATAACCCCCGAAGGAGCAAGGCCGTTTGTTCCGGCATGAACGCTAAATAAATCAGTGCTGTTTTGATGGCCTAATGTTGTTACGTACTGTTCTTTATCTTTTAATTTGAGCGTTAACCCACCGGAAAAATATTTTCTAGGGATATTTTCTTTAGTATAGGGGTCGTAATCCTCTTTGATGAAATTGTAGACGCCTTCTTTGAAGGCCTGCACGTATTGATCGTAGATTTTGTTAATGACGCCGGGGTCGTTTGTTTCAACTCCTTTTACTTTTTTCTGGTCAACGTAAATTTGGCTGATCAAACTTTCTTTTAAGGCCTTTTTGTACCAGGTCGCCAGGATGAGCGCGCTGTAGATTTGCCTAAGTTGAGAAAATAACGCTCCTTCATTAACTTCCTGCTCAATCGCTGGGATCATGACGTCACGAACAATTTGCGATGAAAGGGTTGAAGTATCGTCTTGTTGAATTTTTGCGATCGGGTTGCTCTTTCCTTCTTCTTGCTTTGCCAGATAATCTTCCTCAAGCATAACTTTCAGCGAGCTTTCAACAACAAAGGCGTTTGCGCCATTTTCGTACACAACGGCTTTCTCTGGAACGATCCAAATTTTATTAAACGTATTGATGGGCACATCGGTGCGCCCGAATTTTTCATAAATTTTTTGATAAACGCGTTCCCAGAATTTTTTTCCAATTTCATTTTCTGGGTATAGCAAAGATGAACTCAGTTGTTTGAGCAGATAATCTTGGGCTAACAAATCGCGACCCATTTCAGTTTGGCCTAATTGAGCAGGTACGATTTTACCACTTTCATACACCGATAAGTTGACCCAAAGGTCATCCTCGGGGATGGTTAAGGACGCCAAAAAATATTTGATGAGTTTCTCTGATTCCGGTTTGAGTTGTTGTTGGATATGTTCGTTTTGATCCCCGACCGCGTTAACTTGTAGTTTATTGCTGCCCGAGTCAATGATGAAGTCAAATTCGAAAGGGTTATTGGTGTTGACCTTAAGTCCTTTAAGAATCACCGGAGTAAAAGGGCGCGACAGCCCCAGCATCACGCTTGGCTTGGGCAGGGTAAAAATTTCCTGGGCGTTAGCCAAGGGGATTGGTATGAGGTTGTTCAAAAGAAAAAACCATAAGACAAAGCACGCCAATGGTTTAAATAAAAAATAGGATTTGTTTCGAGAAAAGTTCATGAGTTAAATGGTTATTACTATTAGCAAAGAGTATTAAAGTTTAACATGAATGATAGGACAAATACAAATCAATGTATATCATGAAGATAGGGACATTTTGTAAGGAATTTTTAGAATGTGCGGCTAAAATTAGCCCTGGGTATAGTGAAACATCGCCTCTATGCACTTGTGTGCTTTTAAGCGAGTTTCTTCGGAAAGGAAAACGCGGTCGCGGTCGGAAGGGTTTTTAAGGACGCGCAGGATATCCAAGAGTGAATTGGATTTCATGTAGCGGCACAAGGTGCAGGAGCCGACTAACCTTTTATCTGGGAACTCTACCTGCAGGCGTGCTGATAGGCCGCATTCGGTCAGCATGAGAAAATCTTTAGCATCGGTCTTGAGCATATAGTCAAGCATTTGCGAAGTGCTGCCGACAAAATCGCTTGCCTCGCAGACCTCTGGCCGGCATTCTGGGTGGCTGACGACTTTTACTTGCGGGTGCTCCATGCGGATTTCATATATCTGCGAAGGTTCGTATTCTTCATGCACATAACAAGTGCCTTCATGATATTGGATATTTTTTTTAACTCCCCGACGATGCATCTCCATCACCAAATTTTTCCCCATCAGTTTATCTGGCAGGAAATAGATCTGATTGTTAGGGATTTTTTGAACAATATCATAAACATTCGCTGATGTGACACAGACGTCGCATTCGGCCTTAACCTCAGCGGTGGTGTTGATATAGCAGACAAAGGTATGGTTCGGAAACTGTGCTCTTAGCTTTTTTACTTCCTCAGCATTGATCGAATCGGCCAGAGTGCAGCCGTCGAGCAGTCCGGGGATCAAGACTTCTTTTTCCGGATTCAAGATCTGAGCAGTCTCGCCCATAAAACGGACCGCGGCAAAAATGATTTTCTGCGCGTCGGTGGTCATGGCGTCCTTACTCAATTGATATGAATCACCGACAAAATCCGCGACCCCATAGACGATCTCCGGTGAGACATATGAATGCGCTAAGATGACCGCGTTTTGTTCCTGCTTCAACTCATTGATTTCATTGATGATGGGGACAAATTCGGCACATTTTTTGAGTGAATAATGACAGACCGTCCCTCCGACTTTGATATTTTTCAAAGTCGCATAGAGTTGCTCGGCGGTAAGGTGTTCGGTGGTTAGCATTTAGATCTATCCTTTTCGGTGAATATAACGTAATTTTCTCGCTAAATCAAGGGTTTATTCAGGGCGGCCCCTCGGAGATTTTGGGGTGAGGCTGCGGTGATCGTGGCCTTGACGAATGATCCGACCGGGAAACTTCCTTGAACGTGGACGAGTTTATTGCTATCAGTGCGGCCTTTGGAAAACGGATCATCGGCGGTCGCGTCCTTTTCCATTAAAAGTTCAAATGTTTCGCCAATATGAGTGAGGTTTCTTTGATGGGCAATTTCCTTTTGTATTTCGTTCAACTTGACGATCCGTTCGGTTTTGATGGCGTCATGAATATCATCGGGGTATTTGCGTTGGGCGATGGTCCCTTCGCGCTCAGAATATTTGAAAATGAACGCGGAATCAAAGCGCACTTTTTCCATCACATCAACCGTTTCGTCAAACTCAGCGTCGGTCTCGGTCGGGAACCCGATGATGATGTCGGTTGTGAGAGCGACATGAGGAATGAGGTCGCGGATTTTGTTAACCAATTCGAGAAATTCTTCACGGGTGTAGGTGCGATTCATCATATCCAAAATTCGGTTGCTGCCCGCCTGCAACGGAAGATGAATATGTTTACATGCCTTTTTGTTTTGGGCGATGGTCTTCAACAATTTCTCTGGAAAATCTTTGGGGTGCGGGGACGTGAAACGGATCCGTTCGATCCCCTCGATTTCACTGACGGCGTTGATAAGATCGGCAAAATCCTGTCCGTCGGAGTGATAGGAATTGACGTTTTGGCCTAAAAGAGTGATTTGTTTGGCCCCTTGATGGGCGATCTGTTGAGATTCTGCAAGGACATTGACGACGGTGCGGCTGCGTTCGCGGCCGCGGGTATAGGGAA
>JAHFFS010000004.1:0-5972 GCA_023247815.1 Candidatus Omnitrophota bacterium | reverse complement strand
ACGCAAAATGTGCAGAAATTGTTGCAACCGCGCATGACCGCGATCCAGGCGTTGATTTGACCTTCCCGTACGGGGAAGACGTCGGAGTAAGTTTCAAATTCCGACAGTGTCAGATCAAATTTTTTTTCACCCGTCTCTTGAGCATGGGAAATGAGATCGGGCAGGCGTTTGTAGCTGTCTGGCCCGGCGATAAAGTCGATTTTCAAATGACGATCGTTTAAGAGATCTTGACGTAGATTAGTGGCCATGCAGCCTAAAAGGCCGATCATGACCGGTTTGCCGTTACGTTCGTGTCGGATTTGATGAACTCGGCCATAGACCTTACGATGCGCATTTTCCCGAATGGCGCAGGTGTTGAGCATCACGACATCGGCTTCTCTCTCGTCTTTGACAAAGGCATATTCTTTTTTTTCAAGAATCGCCTTCACCAGTTCAGAGTCATACTCATTCATCTGGCAGCCGTAGGTTTCTAAAAAAATTTTCTTGTTCAAATTAATCATTTTAAATTATCTGTCACTGTTGTGTGACTGCCACATGACACTTGAACTCATCGTCATGTCATCGTTTTAAAAATTAGGGTCCGTCCCTACTAATCCAGTGAAAGAATTTTTGACCACATACCGTAACCTTTAAGTGTTATTAAACTCTACTCTATTCCAAAATTATTCTTTGTTTTATCAAGCCTATCTTGTTCCAACCTCTTCATGCCATCTGCATGAGCCTTTCGGCTCGCATCATATAACTCTTTAAAATCCTTTACCCACTCACCTTCTAAAAACGCTTCTATACTAAAAGGCGTGAAGTCGGATGAATATTCATCAAACGAACATGACATCGCAAGAGCCAATATTTTTTTATTTTCTAAGTATATTTCAAAAGTTCCATGATAACGGGTATCGTCATCGGGCATTGGAGGGTCATGTTTTTCAAATGCAAGAACGTAATCCTTGCCTTTTAGTGTAATCTGCCATTTTTCCCACTCTTCATTATCTCGCTGTTCTTTACCTAAATCCCTTGCGTCAGTTATTAATGGTGTATATCCTCTGTCATTTTTAAACCACGCTGGATAATGCTGTAGGTCATTAAAAAGCTCTCCCATAAATTGTCGAACACCCAGCTTCTCAGCTCTGGCTATTCGTTTATCAATTTCATCTTTAATTCTTTGATACTTAGTATCTACATCCTGGGGCTCTTCTTTGGAAGCAGAAGGCTTCTTTATTTTTTCAAAAATAGCAAAGCCAATATACCCCAATATACTGCCCAAAATAATTAAACCAAAGAGACCAGCTAAATCAAACTGCTGAGACTCGATTGTGGACATTTTAGATAACGCAACAAGAATAATGCCTCCGACTATAAACTTATCTCTTTTTTTCATTGTACTCCCGATGGAAATAACTAGAAATAACTAGGGACGGACCCTACTTTTCGAAATAATTATGACGACCTAAATTCTAACCATAACTTTACAGCCATTATATAATAATCTTTGGCCACATGCCGTAAACGTATCTCACAAAGATTAGGTTACGTTAGTGGGTCAGGACTATTCCAAGTAAAAGTAATCTGGCCTTTTTCCTATCTAAGTCTTCTAAGCACCTGGGCAAATTGTTGTTTATTAAGTTTGCCTTTAGCCATGTTCAATATGACTTCTAATAATTCCGATTGAGGGTCATCTATTGAAATTCCATTCATTTCAAGGAAAACCAATGCGCTGGCCAAAGCAGTTCTTTTATTTCCATCATAAAATGGATGGTTTTGGCAAATATGAAAAGCATACGCGGCAGCCATTAGAAAAATATTCTCATGAAGCCATTGACCTGCAAAACTAGCATCAGGCTGAGCAAGGGCAGATTGAAGCAATCCCATATCCCTTACCCCCTTTTGTCCTCCGTATAATTCTATTTGATTAGTATGAATATCAATGACTTCAGCTAATGTTAGAAAGACCGGCATCTTCATAGGATTAGGCCAAGGCTTTCAATGTCTTGCCGTGCTTATTATTGACTTTTTCCAATGCTGATTTATAAGCCTTCACATGTCCATTGCCATGAATGGGTGAGATGACAATATTTTTGCCATCGGTAGATATTTCTAGGGAAGTTTTTGGAGTAATGTGCAATAGGTCCAGAATAGCTTTTTCTATAACTAAGGCCATACTGTTACCGTGAGTTGTTAATTTTTTAATCATAATTTTTTCCTTGTATTTGGATTGTTATCACATTGTATATACAGTGTAACACCTGTATTCTTAAATGTCAACGAGACCAAATTTTACGTATATAAGTTTATATGAGCTAGTTAGTAGCGAGTTTTACAGGCTAAATATAAGCTACGATCTCGATTTCAACCAGAGAATCTTTGGGGATGCGGGCCACCTGGATTGTTGTACGTGCCGGCGCTGTGGCGGCACTGAAATATTTGGCGTAAACTTCATTCATCCCGGTAAAATCATTGAGGTCCTTTAAAAATACCGTGGCCTTGACCGCTTTCTCCAGTGATGAACCGGTGGCCTCAAGCACTGTTTTGAGGTTCGCAATCACCTGCTCCGTCTGTTCTTTGATGCCCCCTGGTACCATGTTCCCCTGCTTGTCCAATGGGATTTGTCCGGCGGTATACACCAAGTTTTCGATTGATACAGCCTGGTTGTATGGTCCCACGGGTAAACACGCTTTGTCTGTTTTAATGATTTTTTTGTTCATCACGATTTCTTTTGTTAGTTTTTGTTAATAAAATTTAATAAAGAATTCGGTCCACTCCATACCGTAACTTCAATTCAACATATTAGTCAAGTTTACCATCAAAGCCTTAGAAATGCCTCTTTTTTTCGATTGACTCTTGGTAATCATGGTGGTAAAGGTGACTAATGCTTCTGAGAATAGTTGGTTAATTGACCCAGCGGCCACCAATGGCTTTGACCAATTGGGCGGCGGCGATCAATTCTTCGGATTGGATTTTGATGGCATCGCGCTCGGCTTGCAAACGGGAACGTTCAGCATCGATGACTTCTAAGAAACTCACCAACCCTTCCTTATAACGTTCGGTGGAGATGGCTGCGGTTTGGCGGGCGGATTGCAAAAGGTCTTTCTGGGCCGTGGATTGTTCTGCGCGCAGTTTGATGTCGGCTAAGGTGTTTTCTACTTCACTAAAAGCTGTTAAGACGCGCTTACGGTAGTCAGCCAATGCTTTTTGATACTCAGCCTTTTCTGCTTCCAATTTTGCGGTGAGTTGTCCGCCGTTAAAAATTGGGAGATTCACTGATGGGCCGATCGACCATTCACGGCTTCCCCATTTCAAAAGGTCATCTGCTTGCGCGCTGGTGAATCCAGCACCGCCGGTTAAAGTCACTGAAGGGAAAAAGGACGCTTGTGCAACCCCTATGAGCTCATTGGCCGCGGTCATCAATTTTTCAGCTTCGATGATATCAGGTCGATTTTTTAGGACATCTGACGGGATGCTTAACGGAATAGCTGTCGTGGGTGTGTTTAACGGCTCATGAGGAAGCTTGAAGTCGCTGGCGGTTTGCCCGCAAAGCACTGCTAAGGCATTGACAAAATTTTCTCGACGGCGTTTAGCATCAATGAGATCGGCTTGGGCCTGGGCAAACACGGTTTGCGCTTGATGAAGAGTGAGTTCACTATTCATCCCTTTTTGATAACGCAAATCTAACATGCTCACCGCGCGTCGTCGCAATTCAAGGCCCGATGTTAACGCATCGATTTCACTGTCCAAAGCCGCAATCGTAAAATAAGTCTTGGCCACGTCAACGGTCATAGTCAAATGAATGGTCTGGTAAGCCGCGGCCTCAGCCTGGGCGTCGGCCAGACCAGCGGCAAAGGCGCTGCGTACTTTCCCCCAGATATCAAGTTCATAGCTCAAATCCAACGGTGCTTTAAACGTATTGCTGGGTTTGCTGCTAAAACCACCGGAGTTCATCGAATTTTCAGAAAAACGATCACGCTCAATCGATGGGTTGGCTTCAATTTTTGGAAAAAGGTCTGCTCGCTCAACGCGTGCCAGGGCGCGGGCTTTATCAACATTGGCCATGGCAATGGCCAAGTCCTGATTGTATTCGACGGCCAAAGTCTCTAAAAAATTCAAGGTCTTGTCATTGAAAACAGTCCACCAATTTTGCGGTATTGAAGAATGAGCTTCGTTGGTTGTTTTTTCTGATGCATTCTTCCATCCTTTGGGCAGATTAACGGATTGTTGATCTTTCTGCACATGTTGAGTAGCACAGCTCGTCAGTAAAACAGTGGCAAAACCAATGATGATCATTTGTGCGCCTGTCTTGAGCACGCGTTGTTTGGTTAAGCTACTGAAAAAAACATAGACCACCGGAATCACAAACAATGTTAAAAATGTACTGGTTGTCATTCCGCACACCGCCGCCACTCCTAAAGGTCGACGAGCTTCACCACTGGCCCCAAATCCAATCGCGATTGGTAAAATGCCCATGATCGTCGCTACTGCCGTCATCAAAATGGGTCGCAAGCGGATCAATCCAGCTTGTTCCATGGCTTCTTTGGCGGATTTGCCTTGAGTCATTTGTTGATTAGCAAAATCAACGAGCAAAATCGCGTTTTTCGTGACGAGCCCAAACAAAAGGATCATGCCGATCTGACTGTAAAGGTTAATACCCATCCCTTGGATCACGCCTAAAATACCAATATTGCTGATGAGGTTCATCACCCATAATCCTCCGAAAGCGCCAAACGCGGCCAATGGCAGGGTCAGCATGACAGTCAACGGATGAATCAGGCTTTCAAACTGGGCGGCTAACACCATGTAAATCACAATCACCGCGAGCAGCATGACAAAATAAATTTGGCCGCTGGATTCAATGAGGTCACGTGCTTCACCGGTCCACTCATAGCGAAATCCATCGGGCAAATCTTTTTTGAGCATTGCTAAAGTTTTTTCGATGGCCGTTCCCATCGGCACTCCAACTGGTGTGCCTTCAATAGTGGCGGAACGCCAACGGTTGTAGTGATGGATGGCGCTTGGTCCTGCCCCGGTTTCGTAATGGATGATATTGTTCAATTGAACCAATTCACCCCGGGTATTACGGATGTAGAGTTTTTCAAGATCCATTGGTGTTAAACGCGAGGAACGTTCCAGCTGTGCAATGACGTCATATTCCTTTCCCTTGATATTGACTTTAACCAAATCCAATCCACCGAAAAGGATTTGCATCGTGCGCGAAATGTCTTGCACTGTCACCCCGACGGCAGCAGCGCGGTCGCGGTCGATGTTGACCCGCAGTTCGGGTTTGTTCAATTCAAATGTCGTGCGAACATTCATCAAAAATCCCGCGGCGCGCAATTGATTGGTCAATCCTTCCGCGTATTTGTTAAGCGCAATGAGGTCCTGGCTTTGTACAACAAGCGCAAATGGTTGAGTAAATCCCCGGCCGATGGACTTGGGAATGATCGGGATGACAAAGGCCCCTTCGACCCCGTTGAAAAATTGTCCGGCCAATCCCGTCGGGCCGCCAACGATATCTCGCAAATGCTGGCGCTTCCCTTCCTTCAACTGGATAAACGCCAATCCTTGTGAGGACTGGCCAGGGCTGCCCATTGCCAGAGCCACGGCGGAAAAATAACCTTTCACCTCAGGCACTTTAGCAACCATGGTTTCCATCTTACGGACCATGCGGTCGGTGTATTCGCTGGTCGAGCCTTCCGGTGCCAAGGCAAAACACAGCAGCCAGCCTTTGTCTTCATCCGGCATAAATTCTTTGTTCAATTGTGAAGCAAAGAAAACGGTCAACCCAAGGGTGAGAACGGCAAAAGCCATCACAATTTTACCGTGATTTAAAGACCAACGAAGTGCCGCGCCGTAACGACGCGTTGTGTTGCTAAGAAATTGTTCAAGGATCCCCAAGAGATTTCCTTTACTCGCGTGCTGAACGGGCTTTCAAATCCGTGCGGAAAGCATCGGGGTTAAGCTCAACGCGCCAGACGCTGAAA
>JAHFFS010000092.1 GCA_023247815.1 Candidatus Omnitrophota bacterium | reverse complement strand
TCGAGCAGCTGATCGCTGTTGCTGTCCAAAACAGCGGTCTTGGCTTCCAAAACGCATCCCGAACCCAATTCAACGCGGCGTCGCACAAAATAGCGCATCATGTCTTCGGCCTTTTTCCATTCCTCTGGCTTGACATCCCGCGCTTTGTTGCCGATATCATCAACCGAAACGGAAACCACGCTCAATTTGGGAAACGACAACAGACGATCAATGCGCTCTTCGGAAAAAAGCAGCCCGTTGGTGATGATATTGCAATAAAATCTCTTGGCCACATAATCAAAAACCTCGTCGAACCCTTTAAAAACAAACGGCTCTCCTCCCGTGAGGGTCACCCGGGAATAACTGGGAAGCTGTTTGGCCAAAGCCAGCCAGTCCTGCGTTTTCATGCTGTCTTTGCGCGGGTCCTTCTTCTGAAAACAAAAACTGCAGCGCAGATTGCACAGATTGGTTAAGATAAAAACATAGCGATCCGGCAGCATCCACGGCGCGTGATAGATCAAGCCCGTCATGGCCTCGTGACGCATATGAAAAATTTCTTTTTTGTGTTTCTCGATAAATTGCTTCATCTAATTTTTTACCCGATAATATCCTCCGGCGAACGTCTTCAAAGGCCTTGCCGTATTCGTTGCGGTCTTCAATTTGTGAACATGACAATTCAAACAATTCTTGCATTCTTCATTCTGATCATCCGTCGGGATATTGACCTTGGAACGAAATTCTTGGATTTTAGGCCCATTCCAGATCTCATCCAAAGACTGTTTGTTAACATTGCCCATTGATTGATTGGAGACAACACAGGGAAAGACTTCTCCATTGGGTTCGATGCTCATGGATTCCCAAGGATCATAGCAATATTTGAGTTCACCATCGGGATTGGTCGCGTCGCTGATGATCCAGAATGGGACGCCAAGTTCATTGGCCAGCCTTTTCCCTCGTTCATAATAGGACCGAAAGAATTCCGGAGAATCCTCGTAGGTTTGACCATCATGTTCTTCCCCCAGCTCATAAAACGGCGTTATCTGCACCCCTTCTTCCAATTGATACTTCTTGGCAAACCGGATCCCGTCTTCAATATTGACAATCGATTCTTTGGTGCCGCACATGGAAATCCGTACTTTGGGGAAAACACTTTTTCGTTCCTTTTTGACGTCATTGAGTGTCTTCAAATTATTTTCCAAGACTTCCAATTGACCGCCGCGATAAACCTTCGCGTATTCTTTCGGTGTGAAAGAATTGACCGAGACCTGCAAAAAGGTCAACCGGTTATCAACCAGCCATTCACTTTTCTCGCGGGTGAGTGGAATCCCATTGGTTGAAAAATATCTCACCGCGCCGTAATCCGCCGTCATCTCCAAAGCCGGTTTGAGATTCTCGGCGATCAGCGGTTCGGATTTCGTAAAAAAGGTTAAAAACTTCGCCCTTTTCATGTACGGGTCCAGTTTCTTAAACACGTCCAAACTCATTTGGAGTTTATCTTTATTGTTGAAATAACTCTTGTAACAAAACGTGCAGCGAAGATTGCATTCATTGGTCAGCTCGATGCGCATGCGTATCGGCGTGGATTCGAGTTTGGTCTTGAACGCGAACTTTTCCTGATCATTCAACTGCGCGTTTTTCAACGCTGCGTCGGAAAATTGATGACTCACCCGCTGCAACGATTGTTTGACTTGCAAATCAAGGTCTGACATAGTCTTCTCCTCGCTTATCAATAAGGACCTTTGAAGGCGTCCACTTCTCGATATTTCTCTAAATCGATCTTCAAGTCCCGCCCGATCAATTCCTCGATGGACGAAACAATATCTCTGTAATCAGGATAAAATGCCTCTTCCAATTCTCGAGAAACTGGTGCGGGGCATGCCGGTAGTGTAACACGTTTGATGGGACCTTTTAAATGACGAAAACCTTTTTCTGCGACCAATGCCGAAACCTCGCTGGCGAACCCGCAACTCGCCCAGCTCGTATCCGCGCAGATGAGATAACCGGTTTTCTTAACCGAGGTCAAAATGATTTTTTCGTCCAAAGGCTGAATGCTGACCGGATCAATCACTTCCAGTCCGATCCCCTCTTTCTTCAAAATATGGGCGGCCTTGACAGCTTCTTTCACCATCGCCGACGTCGCAACTACGGTCATATCTTTCCCCGGATGCACAATGAGCCCCTGACCAAACGGATACATATATGGCTTAACCGGAACAGGTTCTTTCATCGAATACAGCGACCGATGTTCCAATAAGATCACCGGAACTGAACTCCTTAAACCTTCCATCAAAATCCCTTTCGCGATGTAAGGACTGCTGGGCATGGCCACGTAAATCCCGGGAAAATGCGCTAAGACCGACTGAATGCTTTGTGAGTGGGTCGGCCCCTGCCCCCAACCGCGGCCAATGATGCCACGGGTGACGAAAGGAACAGCTGACTTTCCCGCGTAAGCATATTTCCATTTCGACGCGTTATTGATCAACTGATCCAAGGCCAAAAACATAAAATCATTACGGGCGTGCACCAAAAGGGGTCTTTTCCCGTTCAACGCCGCCCCAATCGCGATGCCGGTCATGGCATTCTCGCAAGCCGGTGTTCCGATGACACGAGCATTTCCAAATTTCTGATGAGCCGCCAACGTCGTGCCAAAAATCCCTTTATAGTCATCCACACCCAAACCCATCACAAACACTTCCGAATCCAGTTCCATTGCCTGAACCGTTGCTTCGGAAATCGCGTCACCATAACTCAGTTCTCTAACAGACATTTTCTAACAAGCCCTCCTTCAACGGCCACGGGCTTCGCAAAGCCTTTTGATAGGCTTGATCAGCATACGCGGAATATTTTTTATTCAATTCTTGAACGTCTTCCTTTTTTAAAACTCCAGCCCTCACTAACTTCCGGGCATAATTTTCAACCGGACATTTTTCCTGCCATTCATCGACCTCTTGCTTTGTACGATAACCTTTATCGTAATCATAATTCGGCCCCACATGTTCACGGTAACGATAAGTTAAAAATTCAATGAATTGCGGGCCTCGTCCCTGACGGATTTTCTTGATGGCAGCGACCGTCTTCAAATAAACGACCTCAACGTCATTCCCATCAAACGACACGGCCTTCAATTCCGGCATGCTCACCCGTTCACAAATCGTTGACCGAGGTTGTCGGTCCCGCAGATGGGTGTTGGTGGAATAAAGATTATTTTCACAGATGAATAAGACCGGCAATTTTTTCCATACGGCAAAATTAAGGCTCTCCGCGAAAACGCCTTCCTCATAAGTGGCATCTCCGGCGAGGCCGACGGCCACTTGATCCGTCCCGTTCAATTGGAAAGCCAACGCTGCCCCCACCGCGACCGGAACCATCCCACCGAGGATGGGTGAGGAATGAATATTTTTTTCCGGAGCGGAAAGATGAGCGGAGCCTCCCCGCCCGGCATTGCTACCGTTTTCACGTCCACACAACTCCGAAAAAAAGGCATTGATATCTCCTCCCTTGGCAAAATACGCCGCGTGACAGCGGTGCGAAGCAAAAACCTGGTCATCGTCTCTCAAAGCCAAACAAACACCGGTGGCCACGGCCTCCTGTCCAATCGAAAGATGTGTCGGAGTGCGCATCTGCTGCTCTTTCGCGTAAACCTCGACGACCTTCTCTTCGGCCAAACGAATCTTCAGCATCATGGCAAAAAGTTTCTTTTTAAATTCACGATCAATCGGCATGTTTTGCTCCATTAGAATTTTTTAAAATAATCCGTCCGGCTTGACCGTTGATCAAAAGATGAAAGGCTTCATTGATCTCATCCAATTTGAACCGATGCG
Organism: Candidatus Omnitrophota bacterium; assembly: GCA_023247815.1. Lineage (GTDB taxonomy): Bacteria > Omnitrophota > Gorgyraeia > Zapsychrales > JANLHA01 > JAHFFS01. The sequence goes on along the minus strand of JAHFFS010000092.1, from coordinate 2,456 downwards.
TGATCAATTGGTCCAGCGCCAATTCCCCCTTCAAATAAGCCCGTACATAACGCGGGTAATCTCGATCCGGGACCGTTTCCCCGCCCCAAGATCCTAAAATTTTCTTTCCTTTGATCAATTCAAACGGATGCAATTCTATTTTTTGGTCTTTGGGAAGATTCCCGGCAATGACCAGCGTTCCTTTTTCCTCAAGACTCGCGAAGGCCATCTCCATGGCCGGCTTAGTACCCGAAGCGTCAATCGCAAATTTGATTCCTTGACGACAAATCGCGAAAATTTTCTTTATCGCGTCTTTGCCTTTGGCATTGACAACGTGGCTGGCCCCCAAATTTTTTGCGTGCCGCAATTTGTAAGACGAAACATCAACCGCGATGATCGGATAACACTTTCTTGACTTTGCCGCCAATAAAGCACTGCTCCCGACACCGCCAACACCAAAGACTGCGATGGAATCTCCTTTTTTTGCTTTAAAAGTATGATAAACAATCCCGCAGCCAGTGGCAACAGCACAGCCGATGATGCAAGCAATGTCTGCCGGCATTTTCCGGGAAATCTTAGTAACACGGTTTTCGGAAACGACCGAATGCCCACTGAACGTTGTGACCCCACCGGCATTGACCAACTCACTTCCTCGTCGGTATTGGGAATTGACGCCATCTAATCCTTTCCCTTTGATCCAAGAAAGGATCACATAGTCCCCGGGCTTGACCTTGGTCACCCCAGGCCCCAATTCCTCGATGATCCCTGTCGCCTCATGGCCTAAGAGATGCGGTAAAAAACGGTCCGGCCCTTTAAGGGCGATGATCTCATTCCACTGTGCTCGGCAGACACCGCTGTAAAGGATCTTAACCAGCAGTTGGCCGCGCTTCAACCGCGGGGTTTCTACCTCGTCGATTTCCAAAGGAGCATTTGTTTTTGTTAAAATCGCTGCTTTTGTTTTCATGGGATAAACCAGTAATAATCTCCTAGGTATCCAACTTCGCTAAAAACCCGAACCCATTCATCAACATGCATATACGTCAAGGCCGTCAGATTCCACATCTCCATCATTTTTTTTTCTTCGTCATTGCGATAGGCATCCACCGTAATGAACGCGTGCCGCTTGGTGACCCGCTGAATTTCGCGGAGCGCTTGTTTGCATTCATTGAGCGCAAGATTATGAATCGTGTTGATCGAAATCACAAGATCAAATGATTTATCCGCAAAGGGGAGTTCTTTCGCGTTGGCCACTTTGACAAAGGGTTTCATGTCGACGATGGCCTGATCAACGGCATACGATGAAACATCAATGCCTTCCAAATGAATCCCGGGGATGGCCTGAGCGAAATCGTGCATCATAAATCCTTTGGCGCACCCGACGTCTAGCACCCGGCTCTTCGCAATTAAACCATAGTGCTTTTGAAAATCAGGAACAACCGGCTGCCAAAATCGCGGCTGGTAAGAATACCCACCATAACCGTAAATCCGATCGCCGTCGAAGAATTCTTTCCCAAACTTTCTAGCCACAGAACGGATGGCCTCGGTTTTCTGCTCAGCGCGGCCTTTCGGGTCCCTTTTTGACTGCGGATATTTTGTTAACAAATTGATTTCGGCCATGCCAATGCCCCTCTCAACTCTCTCATTTAAAAAACATTCATCGGAACAATGATCTGTTTGGGATTCAATTCAAATACATTCTTTAAAATCCTCCTGACATTATCAAATGTCGCAATGGCGGTGATCAAGACAACCGCATTGCGAAAGTCTGCGATTTGATCGCGCCGGATGATCTTGACCGGAAGGTTGATATAATAAAGTCCCGCCTTCCTTTGATCGTCGTCCAGAATCGCCTTCAATCCCGAAAAATCATTTTTCAGATGATAACTCAAAACCGGAAGCATCAAGGCCGCGCCATATCCGTAAACAACCGTCCCTGCAAATTCCTCAAGCCTTTTTTGCGCCAAGTCCATGGTCTGCTGGAACACCCCATACTTCCTCAGGATTTCTTTCGATGACAGCTTTTTAGCACTCCGACGGTATTTAACAGAATTGCGCCCTTTCTTAAAGACAATGAGGATCGATCCCCAAAGGTTATGATTGATCGTATGATCCAACAACTCACAGCCAAGTTCATCCAGCATTTTTAGAATGGATTTCAACGAAAAATAATTCAAATGCTGATGAAAGATCTGATCAAACCGCATCCCGTCGCACAATGTTTCCAAGAAGGGAAATTGGAAGAAATAAAGAGTGTCTTCATGTCCTTTGCGCAGAATTTTCTGAATGAATCCCTTGGGATCAACGACGTGCTCAAGGGTGTCTTTGCAGATGACCAAATCGATGTCGTTTTCCAAATCGATGTTTTCAAGAAAATCACCAACAGCAACGATCTTACCCCGCGACCATTCCTTCTCTCTGCCCTTTAAAATCGGGTCGATCCCAATCAGCTTTTCAGCCCGGTCGCTAATGGAACGAAG
>JAHFFS010000091.1 GCA_023247815.1 Candidatus Omnitrophota bacterium | reverse complement strand
GAAGTCATGGGGTCTTTTTTCAATTCACGGACAACATCGCCTCCGTCCATTTCCGGCATCATGATGTCCAAAAGAATCAAGTGCGGCCGAAAAGTCTTGACCAGCTTCAATGCTTCCTTACCATCGGCAGCCACAGCAACGGTATATCCATTTGCTTTTAGCAACATCTTAACTAAATTCAAAATATCAACTTCATCATCGACAATAAGAACTTTGCGTTCATTCATGATCACCTCCTTTGAATATGCACATTCTCCCCGATCTTCCAAAAAAATTCATTAATATTTGATATTATTGATGTTAGCACGCCGCTGCTAAGAAAGGCAAGAGCAGATATCATTTCTTATCGATCAAGTCCATGACCGCTTTAACCAAATTTTCCGCCCCAAGCACTATATCCGCCACCGTTGAGTCCAACATATAGCACGGAGTTGAAACAACACGGTTTTCCTGATCGACCACGACCTGTCCATGAGACGTATTTTTCGTCACCGCCCCCATTTTTCTAACTTTTTCATGAACCGCCTGATCTTGACCGAGCGTCAATTCAACCCCTTTTAACAGTTGAGCGACAATGACTGGTGCTATGCACAAAACCCCTATTGGTTTCTTGGCCTTATGCATCGCCCGTACGGCTTTCTCAACGTCGGGTTGAATCCGGCAATGTTCGCCGTCAACAGCAAAGGTGCAAAGATTCATGGCGGCGCCAAATCCGCCGGGAAAAATAATCGCGTCAAACGGCACTTCATCAAACTCGCTTAAAGGTTTGATCCTCCCCCTGGCAATCCGGGCCGACTCCACCAAAACATTTCTTTTGTCCGATATTTTTTTACCAGTCAAATGATTAACCACCTGCACCTGGTCCATATCCGGGGCAAAACACTGATAGCCAGCCCCAACTTTGGTAATCGCCAACAGCGTCAAGACCGACTCGTGAATTTCCGCGCCGTCCTGAAAACCACAACCGGAAAGAACAACCGCGAATTGAGAACTCTTCTTCATTCTGCCCCCTGTTTTAGTGAAAAAATGAGTAGTGCTATCTAAAATATTGTAAGGAAGAAAAGGGAATGAGACAAGATGAAAACTGAAATTGGGAAGGCGCGCTGATCCTATCCACCACCCGTCCGAAAGTTGATGATAAAATCAGCTTTCGGACGGAATAATGGTTTTCAAAAATAGAAAAACAATTCGTTAAACAATGTTGCCGACAAACCCTATGGTTGCGCAGGGGCTGGTGCAGCTGGCGCTTCAACAGCTGGTGCAACGGCTGGTGCTGCCTCTGGTGCTGTTTCGGCAGCGGGTTCAACAGCGGGTGCGGCGACTGGTGCATCATCAGCTGGTGCCCCGGTAGCGTTATCTTCAGAATCTTCCATAAAAGAATTGTCTTTGGCTACCAACGTCGCTGTTCGTTTACCTTCAGCTTCGGTATACTCAATTTCAAGATAATCATTCGCTTTAACATCCTGAATGCTGGCCATCTCCTCAAACTTGGTTTCCGGGGTGACAGCATAAGTGACCTGGACCTCGGCGTCAGAGTCATAATCATACTCTGACAACACAATCGCTTCTGGACTGATCGTCACGGCCGAACCAAAAGCATAAAGATCATTATTAGCCTCTTCTTGTCCGAAAGCCACAACCGCAAGGTTAAGGACAAGCCCGACTCCTACCAAAAAATTCGTTAAACTCCGTCCCATTTCTTCCTCCTGTTTTTGTTAAATGAGCATCTGACTTGACATTGCTCAGCGCTATCAAGCCGACTTCCTCAATAAACACTAAATACAAAAATTTGATTTAAGAATAACATATCTACAGCAACTGTCAATTGCTATTTTGGAAGCTATCTTCTCTAATTCCAGACAGATCGGTCGAAAAAAGGCTTTTAGCCGCATCTCAAACAACAGGGCATGCGCTGGTCAATAAACCGCTGCTTTTAACGCCGCGGGGACCACGGTCCAATCGCCAAAACGGTGATTGATTTGATCCACGGCCTTAAGGACACGATCCCTTTTGTTTTGCTCTTCAAAGAGGTAATGGCTGTCTGCCGCAGACAAGTTGGAAACGCTCACACCCAAGACCCGGACCGTCAGGCTTGCCTGCCCCAAAAGCCGAATGATCTCTAAACACCGCTGATAAATATCCTGGCCATCGTAAGTTGGCTCATGAAAAGTCTTACGTTTGGCATAACCGCCTTCAAAACCATCACTCGCGTAAAAATAAATCGTCCGGCCCTGCAGGCCCTTTTGCCGCAAACGCTGGGCAACCATCTCGGCTAAAAGATAAATCCAACTGCGAATATAGGGCTGGTCAGATGTGACTTCCCGCAGCGTCTGCGAATGGCCAACCGACTTTGGCGGCGTATTTTTTTCTTCAAAATATTCAACAGCGGAATGATCCTGAACCAGACAAATAGCTTTGAGCCACAACCCCGTCACCCCAAAATGATCGTCGAGAATATCGTCAGGATATTGCGCGAGTTGGCCGCAGGTCAGGATCCCCAACTGATGAAATCGTTTTTTCAAACGCGGGCCGATGCCGCATATTTTCTCGATGGGAAGGTCTTGAAGGATTTCCAAAACCTGTGCACGATCCACGATCAAGAGACCATCCGGCTTTTTCAATTTCACCATGAGTTTGGCTGAAAGCTTGGTAGGTGCCACCCCAATCGAACAGGTGATGCCAAAAGCCTGCCGGATGCGGCGCTTCAAATCCTGGGCGATATTTTCCGCCGAGCCAAAAAGACCGACACTGCCGGTGATGTCTAAAAAAAATTCATCGACCGAAAATTTTTCAACCTGCGGGGTATAGCTTTTGAGGATCGTGAAGATCTGATTCGATGTGTAAACGTATTTCGCGGTGTTGGCCGGAACAAAAATGGCCTGCGGACAAATGCGCAAGGCCTCTTGCGAAAACATCGCATTCTTAATGCCTAAGGCCTTGGCTTCATACGAGGCGGCACAGATGATCGAATGGTATTTGTTGTCCCGTCCGCCGATGATCACCGGTTTCCCGCGCAAAGCCGGGTTTGCCTGCTGTTCGACCGAGGCAAAAAAAGCGTCCATATCCACATGCATGATCAAAGCGGACATACCTTTTCCAATCGCCAATGCATATAACGGTTGTTCAGATAAATCTGATAAAGGTTGCTGCCGTCGCTGACGGTAAAATAATAAAGCACTTCCACCCCGCGCCGTTCCTGCCAATGATAGGTCATTTCCTTGATTTGATATTTACGGTTTTTCCAGATAAAGGCCTTGGGGATGATGCTGCCCCCTTTGAAAAGAGCGCCGACCTCAATCATATCTTCTTCATATCCTTGACTGGGAAGCTGCCGGTCCCAACGTGAATCGCTGTTAAACATATCTGTCTCTAAAAATGGTGTGTTGTGATGGAAAATGTTAGGACAATCGGAGGATACCACACATACGTGTGGAATGTAAAGAAAAATTTGAAAGGGGATATTCCACGCACTCCCGGGGTGTAACTCCCGGGGTTTAACCCCGGGGGTGTGCGCTCAATTCCGAAAGATGTTGGATGCGCTTGAGCATGTTCGGATGCGTGCTTAAAAACTCCATCAATTGATCACTGAACGATAAAGAAATTGTTTGTTGCCTTAAGACCGCCAACTCTTCAGGATCGATTGTTCCGCTATGATCCATATCCAATTGACTCAATTCCTTGATCTCACTGCGGGCCAACGACGGGTCATTGATAAAAAACGCCTTCATTCCTTCCGTCTCTTTCAAATCATCTTTGTCCATGCGTGCTGATCCATAAACCAATTTATACAAAGCACTCGCCAAGTCTTCGGGGCGGTTGCCCAATTCAACCGACCCTTGATCGGCAAAATATTCTCTGATCCGCGAGGCATACAAGACCAACAAATTGGTGATGAAATAAAATAAAAAAGCGGCCAATCCGATCAATGCCGTATTGCCGCGGTCGCGGTCCCGACGACCACCGCCGCCCCAAAACAAAAAATGCCAGGCAACACGATACAAAATCATCGGCACCACCGACAACAACGTGATCGTCACCACGTCTCGATTTTTCAGATGGGTCAATTCATGTCCTAAAACCGCCCGCAGTTCTTCCTTATTTAACAACCGCATAATGCCTTCGCTGACACAGACCCGGCCATCGTGGATCCCGCGGCCAAAAGCAAAGGCGTTGGGCGTACTCATCGCAGCGATACAAATCCGCGGCATCGGGATCCCAGCCCGACGGGCCATATCTTCAACCATGCTGAAAAGTTCTGGATACTCTTCCCGAAGGACATAACGGACCCGCATGGTCCATTCCACAATCTTTGGCCCCACCATAAATTGGATGTACATGAGACCCAGAGAAAGAATCAAATAGAAATAAAAATTCCCAATGCCCATGGCCGTCCCCAACATGACCACCGTGGCATAGATGATGGCAAAAAACGCTGCCAACAAAAGTCCCATACGCGCTTGTAAAGAAAACATGACAACAGCCCTCCTTACTTAAGTCTCCCGTCTCCTGTCACAGGTCTCAAGTCGTTTAACTTGAGACTTGTAGCCTAGGGCTTGTTATTGACCTACGCATAAATAATAGAATTGCGTATTTAGAAAGCGTAGGTCGAGATACTGACTACCACAATGTTTTATTACTTTTGCGTAAGTCAGTACTTTCCAGGGACAGCCCCTTTGTCCTCACCTACAACCACCCGCAAAAGGCCAAGGCGCAGATTGTTTTTCCATCGACAATCTTACCTTTACGAAAATGACTTAGCACTTCTTGACGGGACATCAGAAACGTCTGAATGATTTCATCAACATCTTTGACAGCGTCCTGCCTTGCAAGGCCTTCTGCCTTAAAAATATGGATCACCTCATCCGAATACCCTGGGACCGGAATGATTTTTCCCAGCTGGGTTAATTTTTTAGCACCGTATCCGGTTTCCTCGGCCAATTCCCGTTGGGCACAAGACAGCGGTTTTTCGCCTTTTTCCAAAGTCCCGGCGGGAAGTTCATAAAGATAGCGGCCCAGGACGGCCCGGTATTGCCGTAACATAATGATTTTACGCGAAGTGATGAAAGGGATGATCAGAGCCGCCCCAGGATGCTCAATCATTTCCACTCGGGTTGTGCGCCCGTCGGGGAGCTTTGCTTCTCGCACAAGAAATGTGTATTTCTTTCCTTTGACTTTCATAACAAATACCTGCCTCTTAAATCAACTGTCATTGCGAGCGAAGCGAAGCAATCTCACATAAAAGATTGCTTCGTTGCTATTTAAATTTGATGACTCCTCGCAATGACTTATGGTTCGCCAGCTCTAATCTTCAGCCGGGAATTGTCGACTGAAAACTCGGGCGCCGCATCTGCTTTTCATACCAGCTGGCCAAACGCGAATATGCTTTTGGGTTCCAAAGCGATGCCACCCGGAATTGGATATAGCCGATCGCGCTGATGACACCGACCGACGCTAAATTCATCGGCTCAAGCTCTTGCACTTGTTGGTCAAAAAAAGCCAAGCAGCGCTGAATCGTTTCTTCCTGAAGTTGAACAAAGCGTTGATGAAAATCTTGAGTATGCCGCTGCTTTTCCATATAAGCGGCAATGGTCACGTCCATGAGCCCATCAGCAATGGCGGCCAGGTTAAGAGTTACCAGACGCTGCCGCAGTTCTTGCGCTAAAAATTTTGGTTCCGGACTAAGACCATCCAAATATTCACAAATGAGTGGACTGTCGCACAACGTGCGACCGTCGGCCAATTCAAGAACGGGGATCTTCCCAAGCGGATTGGCCTGGTAAAGATTTTCTGGTTTGTTTGCCAAGTCCACTTCCACCAACTCCAAAGCAATCTTTTTTTCTAAAGCCATGATCCTGGCTTTTCGGCCGTAGGGTGAACGTTTGGTGTAATAAAGTTTCATCTCTGTTCCTCACTTTTGATCGAAAAAAATTGCTGGGGAATGGGTTGGCGGCTGGCGTAACCTTCCTCGACGGGATGATACCAAGAAATATTTTCTTCATCACTACGCCAGCACAAAAAGACTTCTCGGCCCTCAATGAGCGCGGGAAAATCCACCAAACCAATCTCAAAATTCCAGTCTTTGAAAAAACAACCCAGTTCCTCCAACTCAGCCATCAAGACGCCGATCTCTTCTTCCAGGACGCCGGCCCGTCGTTGTACATCCTGAGCATCGTCTTCTTTGAGCAAAGATTTCAGCTTTTTGCCCTTGATCAAAATGTCGCCAACAATCCGCTTAACAAGAGGCAGTCGTTGATTGGCTTCCTGGGGTGTGAAATATTTAGCAAACATATCATCCTTTCGGCAACCAAGACCTCACCCCGTAGGTCCACCTACGGGGTGAGTACG
>JAHFFS010000226.1 GCA_023247815.1 Candidatus Omnitrophota bacterium | reverse complement strand
AAGACTTTATCAAAAATATTCAGGAAGAAATCAAATATAAAAAACAATTAGTCATAGTTTAGGAGGTGGTTGTTATTCAAAAACATATTCGTGTTAATGACCGCATTCGTGTCAAGGAAGTTCGGGTCATTGGTCCAAATTCAGAGCAATTGGGAGTCGTTCCGATCAAACGGGCCTTGGAACTGGCCGAAGAAAGCGCTTTGGATCTGGTAGAAATATCTCCGACGGCAAAACCACCGGTTTGTCGGATCATCGATTTCAGCAAATACAAATACGATCAAGAAAAGCGAGAGCGACGGGTCAAAAAAAGCCAGAAAGTGACCCATTTGAAACAGATTCGTGTCCGTCCGCATATTGATGAGCATGATTATCAAGTCAAATTGAAACAAGCGCTGTCGTTTTTAGAGAAGCGTGATAAGGTTAAAGTCATATTGCGCTTCAAAGGCCGCGAGATGGCTTATAAGGATCAGGGACAAAGGGTCTTGGATCGATTTGTTAGCGACACTCTTGAAATCGGCCAGGTGGAAGGCTCGCAGAGTATGGAAGGTCGGGACATGTCGCTTATGATCGTTCCGCGATTAGAAAAGAAAAAGATCGAACCGGTTACGAAGGAAGGTTAAAATGCCAAAGTTAAAAACAAATAAATCCGCAGCAAAAAGGTTTCGCTTTACCAAAAAAGGGAAAATTAAAAAACGAAATGCCAATCGAGGGCATGTTCTCAGTAAAAAGACAAGGAAGCGCAAGCGTCATTTGAGACGGACTGGATATGTTTCCGCCGCTGACGCAAAGCGTATCAGGAGGTTGTTGCCGTATGGTTAGAGTCAATTCAGCTGTTTCACGTAAACGAAGAAAACAAAGAGTTTTAAAAAGCGCTAAGGGCCAGTTTGGTCAGCGTTCCCGTCGCTATTTGCAGGCCAAGCGATCGGTCGTCAAAGGTCAAACCTACGCGTATCGAGATCGCAAGGTCAAAAAGCGCGAATACCGAGCGCTTTGGATTGTTCGTATCAACGCCGCTTGCCGGGAAGCCGGGGTTTCTTATAGCCGGTTCATCAAGGGGTTGAGCAACGCGGAAGTCAAGATTGACCGCAAGATGTTAGCGGAGTTGGCGGTTTCTTCTCCGGCCGCGTTCGCGCAGTTGGTGAAAATAGCGTCGGAAGCCCCTGCTGTTAAAGCAAAGGCAAAGACCGTTTCTAAAAAGAAAATGACGGCAGAGGCTGTTGCATAGCCGTTGATGTTTGAATGAAGCGCAACGGCATTGTTAAAATAAAAATGCGCTTTTCAGATGATTAAAAAATTATGGGGACCGTTCCTTGAGGGGCTGTCCCCATATTTTTGTGAAAAGGTCCATTGTCGACGAGGAATGTAAATGTCAGACTGGAATTTTAAGGAAATCGAAACCACGATTCAGCAAGAGGCAGCACTTCTTGTTGACGCAAAGGGTTTGGAAGATTTTCGCATCAAGTATTTGGGACGCAAGGGTCTGCTCGCGCAAATTTATGCTGGAATGGGTCAGGCGTCACCCGAGGAGCGCCCGCACATCGGAAAATCCGCTAATACCTTAAAAGTTTTGGTGGAAGGCATTGTCGCCCAAAAAAAGCAGAGCTTGGATGGACAGAGTCGGCAAGCGTTAACGAAAGAAAAGATCGACGTTACTCTCCCCGGAATTCACTTGCCCCTAGGTCATCAACATATCTTAACGCAAATGATCGATGAGATCTGTGGAATTTTTGAAAGCATGGGCTTTGTCGTCCAGGAAGGCCCAGAAATTGAGACGGAATTCAATAATTTTGAAGCCCTCAATATTCCGATTGATCACCCGTCGCGCGATGCCTTTGATACTTTTTATGTCGATACCAAAGGTGTTGGACAAAAGCGTTTATTGCGCAGCCATACCTCACCGGCGCAGATTCGGATGATGCAAAATCATAAGCCGCCATTTGCCGTTATCATCCCGGGGAAAGTTTATCCTCCAGACAAAGTTGACGCGACGCATTCATCGATGTTTCATCAAATTGAAGGACTGCTCGTTGATAAAGACGTGAAATTTTCTGATTTGAAGGGATTGGTCTGTGTCTT
>JAHFFS010000003.1 GCA_023247815.1 Candidatus Omnitrophota bacterium | reverse complement strand
GTGATTCCGGTAACGGTGGTCGCTGCTGGGCCATGCCGGGTCCTGGAATTGAAGGAATCCCCGTTGAAGATCAAGTTGGGTTTTGAAGAGATTAAAGAATCGCGAGTCAACAAACCAAGCCAAGGACTTTTTAAAAAATTGAAGATCGCTCCTTTGAGGACAATTTTGGAATTCGAATCTTCGGACAACAAAGATTATCAGGTTGGCCAGGAATTGAAAGCGGATGTTTTCCGAGCAGGCGATTTTGTCGATGTCCGTTCGGTTTCAAAGGGCAAGGGATTTCAAGGTGGGATGAAGCGTTGGAATTGGGTCGGCGGACCCGCGGCACACGGTTCCATGCATCATCGTCGGGTTGGTTCCATTGGTTCGAGCGCCGATCCTTCACGTACTTTCAAAGGACATCATATGCCTGGGCATATGGGAGATCGCTGGGTAACGGTTCAGGGATTGCGGGTCATGCAAGTTGACGTTGAAAAGAACCTGCTTTTGATCAAAGGTGCTGTTCCTGGAGCTCGAAGTGCTATTTTGTCCATCAATCGTTCGAAGAAAAAGGTTTATAAATCGTTGGAAGAGAAGCGGGAAGTGGTTGTTAAGAAACAAAATCCGATGAAACAAAGTAAGGCCAAGGTCGGTACAAAGGCTAAGAAGACATGAAGGCAATCGCGATTTTAGGTAAAAACGGAAAAGAGCAGGAAAAGTTGGATCTGCCTCAAGATATTTTTGAAGGTCATGTCAACGTCTCCCTTTTGCATCAAGCGCTTTTGAAATATCAAGCCGCTTTGCGTCAAGGGACAGTACAAACCAAAGAGCGTGCCTATGTCTCCGGCGGTGGGAAAAAGCCGTTTCGTCAGAAAGGAACCGGACGGGCGCGCGCCGGCTCCAACCGTTCACCGTTATGGAAGGGCGGCGGTACGATTTTTGGCCCTCATCCGCGTGATTTTTCCTTTGAACTTCCGAAAAAAATTCGGCGAATTGCCTTAAGAGAAAGTTTGAAGGCCAAGATCAAAGATGAAAAGATGATCTGTGTCGAAGAATGGAAAGAAAAATTTTTAAAGACAAAAGATTTCGCAAAAATTTTAAAAGAACTTAACGTTCAAGGAAAAACGCTTTTTTTACTCGACGGGTGCGATGACAGCGTGCGTTTGGTGAGCCGAAATATTCCGCGTTTATCGCTGATGCGTTCTTTTGACGTCAGCGCTTATGATGTCTTAAAAAATCAAACTTTGCTATTAACAAAATCGGCGTTTACCGCCCTTATCAAACGGATCCAATCATGAAGACAAGTTATGACATCATTCAAACGTTGGTACGGACGGAAAAAGCCACGATGTTAGAGGCTAAGCGCAAATATTTTTTTCAAGTCGCTTCCCAGGCCAATAAAATGGAAATCAAAAATGCCATCGAGGAGATTTATAACGTAAAAGTAGCTCAGGTCAATACCATGGTGATGCCGCATAAACTCAAACGCGTGCGTCAGGAATTTGGAAAAACATCGCCGTGGAAGAAGGCCATTGTGACCCTCAAAGAGGGCCAGAAGATTGATGTAACGTAATATAGTCCCAAGTGACAAGTCTCAAGTAACATGAAACTTGAGACTTGAGACTGGCGACTTAAGTCATGTAACCTGAAGCGTGAGACATAAGTCATGGGAATCAAGAAATTTAAACCGACAACGAATGGGCTGCGACATGCCGCGATTTCGGACTTTGTCGAACTCACGAAGTCGACACCGGAAAAATCTTTATTGCGGCCGTTAAAACAGACCGGCGGACGTAATGTTTACGGCCGGATCACGATGCGTTTTCGCGGCGGTGGGCACAAGCGCATGTACCGGCTCATTGATTTTAAGCGGGATCGGATCGACGCTGAGTGCCAAGTTGTGGCCATTGAATATGATCCTAACCGAACAGCCCGCATCGCTTTGGTTCAGTACGCGGATGGAACAAAAAATTATATCTTGGCACCTTTGGAGGTGCAGGTGGGTCATCAATTGATAAGCACTCTGGAAAAAGATGTTGAGATTCGGGCAGGGAACTGCATGCCGTTGCAAAAGATCCCTTTAGGAACGCCGGTCCATAATTTGGAATTGCAGCCCGGCAAGGGTGGACAGATAGTTCGTTCAGCTGGTACGTCGGCGCAGTTGGTGGCTCGGGATGGCGGATTTGTTCACGTTCGAATGCCTTCGAGTGAAATCCGTCGGTTTTCTGGAGCCTGCCGGGCGACGATTGGGCAGTTGGGCAATGTTGAGAATGAAACCATATCGATCGGCAAGGCCGGTCGTTCGCGCTGGTTAGGTCGACGAGGTCACGTGCGCGGGGCCGCGATGAATCCGGTTGATCATCCGCACGGCGGCGGAGAAGGAAAAGCCCCTCAAGGCAACCCGCATCCGGTATCACCGTGGGGGCAGAAGTCCAAAGGTCTAAAAACCCGACGGAAACGAAAATATTCAACTCAGTTTATTATAAAACGAAGGACAAAATAAGCAATGGGACGATCAGTCAAAAAAGGCGCTTTCATTGAAGAAGCCCTGTTAAAAAAACTCAAGCAGCGAATGGACAGTGGTTCTCGAGAACCCATCAAGACCTGGTCGCGTAACTCAACTGTTCTTCCGGATTTTGTTGGGTTTACAGTCTCGGTTCATGATGGCCGCAAACATCTGCCGTTGTACATCACGGAAAATATGGTGGGATATAAGTTTGGAGAATTTGTTCCCACGCGCACATTTAAAAAGCACGGCGGGGTTAAAGCGAAGAAGGCCGCGGATAAAACGTAGGTAAGTTACAAGTTGCAAGCTTCAGGTCTCAAGTGACATGTTACTTGAGACTTGAGACATGCGACCTGAGACTTTACAAACATTCAAAAGCGATGATCGCAAAAGCAGAAGGAAGATATCTCAGATTGACACCGCGAAAAGTGCGGTTGGTCATTGACCTGATCCGTGGGAAAGATGTGAGCTCGTCATTGGTCACATTGACGCACGTGAACAAAGGGCCGAGTACTTATGTTGCCAAGGTCCTGAATTCGGCGATCAGCAATGCCAAGCAAAAAGGATTGAGTGAAGAACAGCTTTATATTTCTAAAATCACCGCGGATCAAGGGCCGATGTGGAAACGGTTCCGGGCAGCGAGTTTTGGACGAGCAGCGCCCATATTGAAGCGGACAACCCATTTGAAGGTTGAATTGGATTTGAAGTCATAATGATGGAAATTTTAAGGTTTCAAGTTGCAAGTTTCAGGTCTCAGGTCGCAAGTCTCATGTCCCAAGTTACATGTTACTTGCGACTTGGGACTTGCAACTTGAGACTTGTCACTTGCGACATGTGAGAGGAGTATCTGGTGGGACAAAAAGTTCATCCTTATATTTTACGTATTGGCATCAATCGAAATTGGCGGAGTTTGTGGTTCGCGGACCGTAAAGACTATGCCCAAAATGTTGTTGAGGATTATCGAATTCGTGAGTTCATCAAAAAGCGATTCGCGCAGGCCGCGGTTTCGTATGTCATCATTGAACGATTAACGAATCAAGTCAAGATCAAAATCGCGTCCGCTCGACCTGGTGTGGTGATTGGTCGTCGGGGTGCCGATATCGATAAGATGAAAGAGCAGTTGGCGAAAATTACGACGAAAGAATGTGCTGTTGATATCATTGAAATCAAGAATCCGGCCTTAGAAGCACAGTTGGTCGCGCAGAATGTGGCCTTTCAGTTGGAAAAACGGGTTGCGTTTCGTCGGGCCATCAAACGAGCGATTGATCAATCCATCCAATCGGGTGTTAAAGGCGTTAAGATCAAAGTATCGGGACGGCTCGGAGGGGCTGAGTTGTCGCGCGCCGAGACTTATCGTGAGGGGAAACTTCCGTTGCAGACGTTGCGTTCCGACGTGGATTATGGTTTTGCTGAGGCGTTTACAACCTATGGCGTGATTGGGGTCAAGACCTGGCTTTATAAAGGTGACATCATCAGGGAAAAAAATCGCGAAATGGCACATCGAGTAAAAAGAGGAGAGCCGAGTCATGTCGTTAATGCCTAAACGGGTTAAATACCGTAAAGCGCAAAAAGGGAAAAATAGAGGCATTGCCACTCGCGGCGGCCGTTTGAATTTTGGTGAATTTGGATTGAAGGCTTTGGAAAATGGATTGGTCAAGTCGAATCAGTTGGAAGCGTGCCGTTTGGTCATCTCCCGTAAGACGCAAGGATCGGGGAAGCTTTGGATCAATTCTTTTCCCTATAAGCCGGTGACAAAAAAACCGGCGGAGACCCGCATGGGAAAAGGCAAAGGTGATTTGTCGCATTGGGTTGCTCCGGTGAAAAGAGGGGCGATTGTCATGGAATTGGGCGGTGTACCAGAATCATTTGCCCGGCAGATTTTTCGTTTGGCAGCTTTCAAACTGCCGGTGAGAACAAAATTTGTTATCAGAGCGCAGCATTGATGGACCGGGGATGTCCTGGAAAGTAACAAGTCTCAGGTTACAAGTTTCAAGTTTCAGGTAAAAAAATACTTGAAACTGGGGACTTAAGACGTGTCACTTTGATACTGTCCCCAAAGGATAAGATATGAAAATTAAGGAATTAAGAATCTTGGCCAGTGATGATCTGGCGCAAAAGGAAAAAAACTTAAAGAAAGATCTTTTTGATTTGCGTTATCAGCGCAAAATTGGCCGGGTGGAAAAACCGTCCCAGTTCAAGCAGATCAAAAGGACTGTGGCGCGAATCTTAACGATCCTCAATGAAAGAGCGAAAGAAAATGACCGAAAGAGTTAATCAAAGGAAATTTTTAGTTGGAGAAGTTGTCAGCGCTAAAATGGACAAGACCAGGGTTGTGCAGGTGCGCTGGTCGGCCAAACACGCGCAATATCTTAAGACCGTCCGCCGGGCAAAAAAATATAAGGCCCACGACGAGAAAAATGAAGCGAAATGCGGCGACCAGGTTCGCATTATGGAGACGCGCCCCATTTCGAAAACTAAGACTTGGATGATCACGGAAATCATTAGAAAGTAGAAGACACCATGTTGATCTTGAAATCAATTTTTAATGTCGCGGATAATTCCGGGGCCCGCAAAGCGTCATTGATCGGGGTTCTTCACAGCAAAGGAAGACTATGGGCCAAACTGGGTGATATTGTGCGCGTTAACATCAAAGAAGTCGCGGCGGATTCAGCGATCAAAAAGGGAGACAAGGCCAAGGGAGTGGTTGTTCGCACTAAGGCCTTAGTCAAACGTTCGGATGGCACGACGGTCCGTTTTGATACCAATGCCTTAGTCCTGATCGATGATGCCGGCAATCCGCGCGGTACGCGCGTTTTCGGTCCGGTCGCGCGGGAATTGCGAAATTTGGAATTTATGAAGATCATTTCTTTAGCCCCTGAGGTTGTCTAAATGTTACGAATTCGCAAAGATGATAAAGTCAAAGTCTTGGTTGGTAAGGACAAGGGAAAAATCGGTAAGGTGATGAGGGTTTTCCCCAAAGAGAATCGTTTACTGGTTGAGAAAATCAATATTGTCAAAAAAGCTCGTCGACGAACTCAGCAGGACCAGCAGGGAGGGTTTGTCGAGCGGGAGGCAGCTATTCATATTTCAAATGTCATGTTGATTGATCGAAAAACCAATGAACCGACGAGATTCAGCGCTTCCTTCTTGAAGGATGGCAGTAAGCAACGGATCAGTAAGAAATCCGCGGAAGGGTTTTGACGCAGGGGACTGTCCCTTTAGGGGCTGTCCCCGTAATGCAAGGAGTTTAAAACAGTGAAACCAATGCTTTTAGAAAAATATCGTAATGAAGTTATCAAAAAGATGCAGGAAAAGTTTGGCATCAAGAACCCGATGGCAGTGCCGGTTTTAGAGAAAATTGTCATCAACATGGGTGTTGGGGTGGCCATCAATGATGTCAAAATCATGGACGTGGTGGTGAAAGACCTGGCGGCCATTTGCGGGCAGCAACCGCTTGTTCGTCGAGCTAAGAAGGCGATCTCCAATTTTAAGTTGCGTGAAGGTCTGCCGATTGGTTGTAAGGTGACATTGCGTCGCGCTAGGATGTATGAGTTTTTAGAAAGGTTCATTAATGTCGCTCTGCCTCGTATCCGCGATTTTAATGGGGTTTCGCAAAAATCCTTTGATCAAAAGGGGAACTACTCCATGGGGATTGTTGATCAGACGATTTTTCCGGAAATCGAGACCGGGAGAATGCAGCGCACGCAGGGAATGGATATCAGTTTTGTTTTTAACAAAGGGCCTCAGGAACAAACATTAGAAGTGTTAAGGCTTTTTGGCATGCCTTTTCGGAAAAATTGAAGATAAATAAGAGGAACCGTCAGTTATGGCAAGAAAAGCTCTGATCAATAAAGCCTTAAAGAAACCAAAATTTTCATCGCGCACGATTCGTCGTTGCCGGATTTGTGGGCGCACGCGAGCGTTTTTACGACGTTTTGGCTTGTGCCGAATCTGTTTTCGAGAATTGGCCTGGAAAGGCGAAATCCCAGGCGTTAAGAAAGCCAGCTGGTAAAGAAAGAGGAATCCATGTCATTGAGTGACCCGATTGCTAATATGTTAACCAATATCCGTAACGCCCTGCAGGCGCAAAAGCCGACGGTTGATATCCCAGCGTCAGTGCTTATTGGAAAGGTCTTAGAAATTTTCAAACAAGATGGATATATCGAAGATTTTCGATTGTTGAAAAATAATGTTCAGGGAACGTACAAAGTTTATTTGAAATATCAGAATAAAAAACCGGCGATCATCGGGATCAAGCGCATCTCGAGAGCTGGGCTTCGGAATTACGCGAAAGGCGCGCGTGTTCCGTACGTGTTAAGTGGCTTGGGAACGGCCGTGCTTTCAACCTCTAAGGGAGTGTTGAGCGACCGTGAAGCTCGTAAGCAAAACATCGGAGGCGAAGTCCTCTGTCATATTTGGTGAAACCCTATGTCAAGAATCGGTAAAATAGTTGTCGCGGTTCCTAAAGAAGCCAAGGTTGCTTTAGAGCAGCATGCTGTCAAATTTGAAGGTCCTAAGGGCAAGCTGGTTTTGACTTTGCCGCAGGGCATTAAAGTTGAGCAAAAGGACAGTCAACTGCGCGTGAGCCGGGCGAATGATACCAAGCAATCAAGAGCGAATCATGGCACCATCCGTGCCACGATTGTGAATATCCTCGAAGGTGTTACAAAAGGACATCGAAAGGAATTGGAAATCCAAGGGGTTGGTTTTCGCGCTCAAATCCAGGGAAGCAAATTGACCATGAATTTAGGTTTGAGTCATCCGGTTGAGTTTGAGGTCCCGGCCGAAGTAAAAATTGCTGTTCCTAAACCAACTTCGATTGTTATCGACGGGACTGACAAAGCAGCCGTTGGCCAGGTGGCCGCGGTTATTCGCGGGATCAAGCCGCCGGAGCCTTATAAAGGAAAAGGGATTCGTTATCTCAATGAACGCGTTCGCCGAAAACAAGGAAAATCGGTAACAAAATAAAAATATGATCGAAATGGCACAAATGAGAGAAGTAAAACGCAATGCGCGTCACAAACGCATTCGTAAAAAGGTCATGGGCAGCACTGAACAGCCGCGTCTTTGCGTCCATCGAAGTTTGAATAATCTTTACGCGCAGCTTGTCGATGATACCCAGGCCAAGGTTTTGATGGGAGCGTCAACGCTTGATAAGAGTTTGAAGGCAAAAATCAAAAGCGGAGGCAATCTTGAAGGCGCCAAAGTGTTGGGAGCGTTTTTCGCCGTCGAGGCCAAGAAAAAAGGGATCAAAAAAGTTTGTTTTGATCGGGGCGGTTATCTTTATCATGGGCGTGTTAAGGCTTTTGCCGAGGCTGCTCGAGAAAATGGTTTAGAATTTTAAATTCGTGGCGGCTGATGCGACAATTTTGATGTTAAATCAGACGCCCATTTAAGGAAAAAAATATGAATCTAGAAGAAAAGCAAGAATTCAATGATCAGCCGATAGAAAAATCGGACGAATCGCTTCCCGGGGATCAGCCAAGCGCGGACGAAGCTGAAATAGCGAAGCATGCCGCCAAAACGAAACCGATCAAGGTTGAGGAAGTTGAGGAAGAGGCTGTCGAGGAAGAAGAGGAGACGGAAGCAAGTAAAGAAAAAGGTCGTTTGGCGCAGCGCTTGAAGGTCAAAAAGGCGCGGGCTTTACCAAAGATTGAAGAATCGGAATTCATTGAAAAAGTATTAGCGATCAATCGTGTTACCAAAGTAACCAAAGGCGGTAAGAAATTGTCGTTCAGCGCGTTGACGGTTGTGGGCGATGGAAAAGGCCGCGTAGGATACAGTTTAGAAAAAGCTGGTGAAGTGGCGATCGCGATCCGCAAATCGTTGAACTCGGCAAAAAAGCAAATGGTCAGGATCTCCTTAAAAGGGACCACGATTCCCCACGAGATCATCGGTGTTTGTGGTGGGGCTGAGGTTCTCCTTAAGCCGGCTGCCGACGGAACCGGTGTTATCGCCGCGGGTCCGGTGCGGGCGGTCTGTGACGGGGTCGGGATTCGTAATATTTTGACCAAGTGCCATCGTTCCAACAATCCGATCAATGTGGTTAAGGCGACCATGGATGGATTGAGCCGATTAAAGACCTATCGTTTAGGGGGAATATAAACTTATGCAACTGCATGAATTGAAACCGGCTCCAGGAGCAAAACGTCGTCGACGAATTGTCGGCCGCGGCCGAGGTTCAGGTTTGGGAAAGACCTCTGGCAAGGGACATAAAGGGCAAAAGGCGCGATCGGGCCGAGGGATTTTAAGATCACTCGAAGGGGGACAGGTCCCCTTGATCCGTCGAATCCCCAAATTGGGATTCAACAGCCATCGTCCGTTGCTTTACCGGATCGTGAAAGTGGAAGATTTGGCGCGTTTTAAAGAAGGCATGGTCACCGCCCATGACCTTAAGAAAAGTGGGTTGGTTAAAAATATTTTTAAGCCTTACAAAATTTTAGGGAATGGCGAACTCAAAAAGGCTTTAACGGTTCAGGCCTATAGTTTTTCAAAATCGGCGATTGAAAAGATTGAAAAAGCTGGTGGAAAGGTACAAAAGATTGATCAGCAGAATTTGAAGGAAGCAAAGTCCGCTGATTAATCATTGCGAGGATTATGCTTTCCGCGTTCGCGAATTGTTTTAAAATCCCGGAGTTAAAAAAGAAGATTCTTTTTACCTTGGGGATTATTGTTCTTTATCGAATCGGTTGTTTTATCCCCACGCCGGGTGTTAATGGAGCGGTTTTGGCCGCTTATTTTCAGAAGTTGAGCTCCGGCGGCTCCACGGTGTTTAGCATGATGAGCATGTTTTCCGGCGGGGCGATTGAGAAGATGACGGTTTTTGGTTTGGGGATCATGCCGTATATTTCCAGTTCCATCATCTTGCAATTGTTGACGGCGGTCATTCCGGCCCTGGAGAAATTGGCCAAGGAAGGTCAGGCCGGATATCAGAAGATCAATCAGTATACGCGTTATGGAACGTTAGGTTTAGCGCTTGTTCAGTCATTTTTTATCGCTCTTTGGCTTAAGCAACAAAAGTTGGGCGAGCAGAGTGTGGTGGCGAATCCCAATGATTGGCAGTTCATTTTTGTCACGGTCCTGACGTTATCGTGCGGAACGCTGCTCTTGATGTGGTTAGGGGAGCAGATCCAAGAACGCGGGATCGGCAATGGCATCTCGTTGATCATAACGGCTGGCATCATCTCGTCGGCACCGCAGGCGGCGAGAATGCTTTCGCTGCTGCTTTCTGCGAAGACCGTCGGGGGAGCGCAGCTGCAGCCCTTGACGCTGGTGATCATGATTGGTTTTTTGATTGGCGTTATCATCGCCATCACCATGATCTCTCAGGGCCAGCGGAAGATCCCTGTCCAGTACGCTCGACGGATCGTCGGCCGCAAGGTTTATGGGGGTCAAAACACTTATATCCCGTTGAAGGTTGACACCTCCGGTGTCATCGCGATCATTTTCGCGCAGTCGATCCTTTTATTTCCAGCAACAGTGGCCAGTTTTATCCCACAACAGGGATTGCAGAATTTTGCCGCGGCCATGTCCCGGGGAGCGTTTTTATATTATTCGCTTTATGGTCTGCTGATTGTATTTTTCTGTTATTTTTACACAGCGATTGTTTTTAACCCCGTCGACGTTGCCGAGAACATGAAAAAACACGGGGGGTTCATTCCGGGAGTACGGCCGGGAACGCAAACCGCGGATTATCTGGATTTTGTTTTGACGCGCATCACGTTAGCCGGAGCTCTTTTCATCTGTACGATCGCGGTCATGCCGGACGCGATTATGGCGTCATTCCGGGTGCCGTATTTGGTGGCTTCCTTTTTTGGCGGGACCGGGATTTTGATCACCGTCGGGGTCATGCTCGATACCATGAAGCAGATTGAATCGCATCTTTTGATGAGTCATTACGAGGGGTTCATGAAGACCGGACAATTGCGGGGAAGACGATGAGACTTGTTCTATTAGGGCCGCCTGGGGCTGGGAAGGGAACGATCGCTCACCTCATCAGAGAGAAATTTGGGACGTTGCATATTTCCACGGGTGATATTTTAAGAGACGAGATGCAAAGCGCTTCCACGCTCGGGAAAAAGGTGAAAAGCTTTGTTGATTCGGGAGAATTGGTTCCCGACCAGATCGTGATTCAGATCATTGAAAATAAGCTCAATCAGCATAAGAAGAGCACGGCGGGATATCTTTTGGATGGCTTTCCGAGGACGGTTGAGCAGGCCAAAGAGCTGGATAAGATTTTAAGCAAGATTGCTCAGCCATTGGATTACGCGCTTTATATGGAAAGCAGTGAAGCGGTGATCATCATGCGTTTGACCGGACGAAGAGTTTGTCAGAAGTGTGGGGCGATTTTTCATATTAAAAACAAACCACCGCGTGTGGCGCGCAAATGCGATGAATGCGGCGGAACGGTTGACCAGCGGCCGGATGATAAAGAAGCGACGATCAGAAAACGTTTAGAAGTTTATTTAAAAAAGACCGCACCCATCATTGCCTATTACGAAGCTCAGGATCGTTTGCTCAGAGTTGATGGCGATAAAGATTCTCAGGATGTATTGAACATTTTGATGAAGAGTGTGCATGAAAACCGAATCCCTGATCAGCATAAAAACGGTTCAAGAAATAGAGGTTCTTCGTAAGGCCGGAAAGATTTTATCGTCAATCATCAGAGAGTTGACGTGTTCTTTAAAATCAGGAATGACGACCCAAGCGATTGATGATGTGGCGATGAATTTGATTGAAAGCCATGGGGTTGAGGCCGCTTTCAAGGGGTATCGGGGCTTTCCGGGCGCGGTTTGTGTTTCCGTGAATCAACAGGTGGTCCATGGCGTGCCAGGCCCACGGTTGATTTTGGAAGGTGATTTGGTCAGCATTGATATCGGAATCATTTACCAAAAATATTATTCCGATACGGCGGTAACGGTAGGGATAGGAAAGATCAAACCCAAACTGCAGAGGCTTTTAGAGGTCACGCGTGCCGCTCTTTACAAGGGAATCGCCCAAGCCAAGGTCGGAAATCATTTGTCGGACATCTCGGCGGCGGTCCAAGGTCATGTTGAAGCTCAGGGATTGTCGGTCGTTCGGGATTTTGTCGGACACGGCATAGGACAGAAATTGCACGAACCACCGGAGATCCCTAACTTTGGTCTTCCCCATCGGGGCCCGGTCTTGAAGGAAGGAATGGTTTTTGCCATTGAGCCGATGGTGAATTTGGGGACCTGGCAGACCAAGATTTTAGCAGATGGTTGGACAGTTGAGACGGCAGACGGTCAGCATTCGGCGCATTTTGAACATACGATCGCGGTGGCAGCCAATGGTCCGGAGATTTTAACCGAAAACGGAAGTATCTAAAATTAGAGAACGCGGCAGGTCAGTCAGAAATTATGGCAAAAGAAGATTTGATTGAAGTCGAAGGGGTTGTGAGTGAGGCTCTTCCCAATGCCCAATTTCGAGTGCGACTTGAAAACGGGCATGAGATCACCGCTCATGTTTCTGGGAAGATCAGGATGCACTTCATTCGAATTTTACCGGGAGACGCCGTGAAAGTTGAACTGTCTCCTTACGATTTAACCCGAGGAAGAATTACTTTTAGGAACAAAATTTAATGAAAGTCAAATCGTCTGTTAAAAGAATTTGCGGCAAATGCCGCATCGTCCGGCGGAATAATGTGGTGCGGGTGATTTGCGATAATCCCAAACACAAACAACGTCAAGGATAGAAGCGGGAAACGGTTTTGTGCGTTTCCGGCTTAATGAGAGGACCAAAAGAATGCCAAGAATTTTAGGTATGGATATTCCTCGAGAGAAGAGGATTGAAGCGGCACTTCCCTATATCTACGGGATTGGTCGGTATCGCTCGCGCATGATTTTAGAAGAAGCGAAAGTGGACCCTAATAAAAGAGCGAAAGATTTGAGCGAAGCTGAAATCGCAAAAATCACGTCGATCATCCAAAGCCAATATCGCATTGAGGGTGATTTACGTCGAGAGGTCACGCAGAACGTGCGACGGCATATGGACATCGGGACCTATCGGGGGCTGCGCCATCGTAAGGGGCTGCCGGTCAGAGGACAACGGACCAGGACCAACGCCCGCACGAGGAAAGGCAAAAAAGCCACCGTCGGCGCGAAAATAAAAACTCTACCAACAGCATAGAGGAAACATTATGGCCAATGAACAAGCGCAGGATAAAGATAAAGTCGTAGTCCGTAAAGAAAAAAAGTCAAAAAGAAAATCCCTGCATGGGGTGACGTCGGGAATCGTCATGATCCAAGCGTCATTCAATAATACTTTGATCAGCATCACGGACCGGCAGGGGCATGTCATTTCTTGGTCGTCGCCGGGTTGTGTTGGTTTCAGCGGTTCCAAAAAATCTACGCCTTTTGCCGCTCAAGTGGCAGCGTCAGCCGCGGCCAAAGAGGCCAAGGAACTTGGATTGCAAACAGTGGATGTTAGAGTGAAAGGGCCTGGTTCAGGAAGAGAATCCGCGATCCGCGCGATTCAGGCGGCAGGGTTGAATGTCATGTCCATCAAAGATGTGACACCGATTCCTCATAACGGCTGTCGCGCTCGAAAGAAACGAAGGGTTTAAAAGGAGATCTCATATGGCAAGATATACCGGCCCCAAATGGCGATTGTCACGACGTGAAGGAATTGAACTTTTTTCTCGGCGAAAAAACTGTGTTGAGCGGCGGATCAATCCTCCGGGTGACCATGGCGCCCGTCGGATCAAACTTTCAAACTATGGAGTTCAGCTTCGGGAGAAACAGAAAGTCAAACGTCTCTATGGCATCTTGGAACGGCAGTTCCGACGCTATTATGAAATGGCGACACGATCCAAAGGGATCACCGGGACCGTTTTGCTGCAATTGTTGGAGCGTCGTCTGGACAATGTTGTTTATTCTTTAGGATTCGCGATCACCCGTCCGCAGGCCAGACAAATTGTCGGTCATGGATTGGTGTGTGTCAATGGCCGCAAAGTCAATATCCCTTCGTATCTGGTCAAACCCGGCGATGAGATAGCCCTCAAAGAAAAAGACCACGTCAAGAAATACATTAAGAAGAACCTGGAATTCAATCATGACCGCAGTGAATTAACGATTCCTGGTTGGTTGAATGTTGATGAAGGTCATGTTCGTGGGAAAGTGGTCCGTATGCCGGAACGGGAAGATATTCATTTCCCGATCAATGAGCAGATGATCATCGAACTTTATTCGAAATAAGATTTTCAAATTTTATTATCCAATCAATGAGGAGGAAGATTCTATGGGAGTGAAATGGCGAGATTTTCAAATGCCCAAACGGTTAGATTGCGACGAGAAGAAATACACGCCCCGTTATGGCTGTTTTATGGCGGAGCCTTTTGAACGAGGGTATGGAACAACCCTGGGCAATTCTTTGCGCCGGATCCTTTTGTCGTCCATAGAAGGAAGTGCCGTTACCTCAATCAAGATTGATGGCGTTCAGCATGAATTCTCGACGGTCGCGGGGGTTGTCGAATCGATCACCGATATCATTCTCAACATCAAGGGATTGGTCATCAGATCGCATTCCAAGGTCCCGAAGACGATCTTTATTAAGGCCCATAAAAAAGGTGAAATCAAGGCCAAGGACATCATCTGTGACGAAACCATCGAAATCGTGAATGGGGACCATCATATTGCCACCCTGACTCAAGACGTGTTGTTTAACGTGGAGTTGGAAGTTTCGCGCGGTCGCGGGTATGTCCCGGCCGAGCAGAACAAAAAAGAGGGCGCCTTGATCGGGTCGATCGCGATTGATTCCATTTTTACCCCGATCACCAAGGTCAATTTTTATGTGGAGAATACCCGGGTTGGTCAGCGCACCGATTATGATCGATTGGTTCTGGAAATTTGGACCAACGGCGGGATCGCTCCCAAAGAGGCCTTGCTTTACGGGGCCAATATCCTGCAGCGTCATTTGGATGTCTTTGTGAGTTATGGACAGCTTCCAGAGGAAGAGGAAGAAGAAGAGGAAATATCAGAAGAAGAGAAATCGCAGTATGAGAAACTCCGTCTTCCTATCTCGGAACTTGAACTTTCCGTCCGTAGCGCCAATTGTTTGAAAGACGCGAACATCAAATCGATTGCCGAGCTCGTTCGAAAGACCGAGTCGGAACTTTTGGGTTTTCGTAATTTCGGCAAGAAGTCTTTGACGGAAATCAATGATCTTTTGAAGATCATGGGACTGCATTTAGGAATGAAAATCGATCCAAAAAAATTAAAACGCGTGGATGAAGAAGTCGTTAGCAGCAATTAAGGAAGAGAAAAATGAGACATCGTATTGCCGGGAATCGTTTATCAAGAAATCGCAGTTTGCGCAAGGCCACCATGCGTGACATGGCCAAGGCCACTTTGTTTGAGCAGCGGATCTGTACGACGAAGGCCAAGGCCAAGGAAGCGCGCAAACTGGTTGATCAGCTCATCACCTTGGGCAAAAAAGGCGGTCTGATCCATCGTCGACGGGCTTTTGCCATTTTATGCGATCATCAATTGGTCAAAGAGTTGTTTGATAAAACAGCACCGCGTTTTAAAAATCGCGTTGGCGGTTATACGCGCATCATTCCGTTGTCTTTGCGTCGAGGAGACAATGCCCAGATGGTTTATCTGGAATTGACTGAGAAGTCGGAAGTGATTGTCAGCAAACCCCGCTCCTCGGCAGCCAAGAAGACCAAGGATTTAACCCCGGAGATAGCGGTAGAGACCACTCAAAGTTCCACTTCGGCAGCGCCGGAAGCTAAAGAAACTAAAAAGAAAGTCGTTCCGCCGGATCCAGGCAAATCAAAAAAGGGTCATGAGCAGGATGACAAAAGCAAAAAAAATTGGTCAGGAGGGCTACGAAAGTTTTTTCGACGCAAATCAGGGGAAGGCTAAGATGCAGACCAGGGAATTGAGGATCAATAAAAGGATTCAAAAGCTTGTTGCCTCTTCAACCTTAGCGATTACCGCCCGCGCAAAAGAATTGCAATCGCAAGGGGCCGACGTTGTTAATTTTGCGGGTGGAGAACCTGATTTTGACACACCGCAAGAAATCAAAGATGCCGCAGTTAAAGCCATCAATGATGGATTCACCAAATACACTCCTAGTACTGGAATTTTAGAGCTCCGTAAGGCCATCTCGGCAAAATTCAAAAAAGACAATCAACTGAATTACACTCCCGAACAGATCGCGGTTTCCTGCGGGGCCAAACATTCTCTTTATTGCGCCATACAGGTCTTGGTCGACGAGGGAGATGAGGTGTTGATCCCTGCTCCTTATTGGGTCAGTTATCCGGAACAGGTCAAGCTGGCGGGTGGTACACCGAAATTCATCGAGACCAGCGCGGATACGGATTTTAAGTTGACGGCAGAGCAGCTGCAAGACCATATCACTCCGAATACCCGCATGCTCATTTTGAATTCTCCTTCTAACCCTACCGGCAGTGTCTATCATCGCGCGGAATTGGAGGCCATTGCTAAGGTCTGTGTCCAACACCAAATTTTTGTGATCAGCGACGAGATTTATGAAAAACTCCTTTATGATTTGGATGAATACACGTCGATCGCCGCCCTTGGCAAAGATATTTATGATTTAACCATCACGGTCAACGGGGTCTCCAAGGCTTATTCGATGACCGGCTGGCGGATCGGTTACGCGGCCGGGCCCAAAGAAGTGATGGACCATATTAAAAATTTTCAGGACCATTCAACTTCTAATCCAACCTCAATCAGCCAAAAGGCGGCCTTGCAGGCCTTGCTTGGTGATGAAAAAATTGTACGAGGGATGTGTCAGCAATTCAAAGAAAGACGCGATTTGATGATGAAGCTCGTCGACGAAATTCCGCGGTTCAGTTATGTTCGGCCGCAAGGAGCTTTCTATCTCTTTTGTGACGTCGGCACATTAGGTAATTCCATGGAGCTGGCAAAACGCATTTTGGATGAAGCCAAAGTGGCGATCATTCCAGGTGATGGTTTTGGGGCCCCGGGTTTTGTCCGTTTGAGTTTTTCAACATCGTCGGAGCGCATCAAAGAAGGCATCAAACGGATCGCGGATTGGATCAATAAGTAACAAGTCCTTTGATGTCTCAAGTCGCATGTCGCAGGTTTCAAGTCATTTGAACTTGAGACTTGCTACTTGGAACTTGAGACATAAAGCCAAGCTAGAGAGGAGCACAAAACATCATGTCCTATAAAGTCACGCTTTTACCAGGAGACGGGATCGGCCCCGAGGTTGCTCAGGCGATGAAAAAATGCGTTGACGCGACCGGTGTTAAGATCGCGTGGGAAGAGGTGGAGGTCGGTGAACACGCGATCAAGAAATACAATACACCACTTCCGAAATCCGTATTGGATTCTATCCGTAAAAATAAGGTCGCGATCAAAGGTCCGATTGTCACACCGATCGGCACGGGATTTCGTTCGGTCAACGTGCAGCTCCGTCAGGAACTTGATCTCTTTGCTTGTGTGCGTCCGTGCAAATACTATGAAGGGACGAAATCACCGAAACCCAATTTGGATTTGGTGATCTTCAGGGAAAATACCGAAGACCTTTACGCTGGGATTGAGTTTGATAAGGGGTCGAAAGAAGCCATTAAGTTGATTAAAGAAATCAATCAGATGCAGCCTAAGCAGATTCGGGATGACGCGGCGATTTCAATCAAACCCATTTCAGTGACGGCGAGCCGGCGCATCTTCAAATACGCTTTTGACTACGCGGTCAAAAATAATCGCAAGAGTATCGCGGCGGTGCATAAAGCCAACATCATGAAATTCACCGACGGGCTTTTTTTGAGAGTGGGCCGTGAAGTGGCAAAAGAGTATGAGGGAAAGATTGCTTTTCAGGACGTGATCGTTGACAACATGTGCATGCAGCTTGTTCAGAAACCGGAATTGTATGATGTGCTAGTACTTCCCAATCTTTATGGTGACATTGTTTCTGATCTTTGCGCCGGTCTGGTGGGGGGATTAGGCATTGCCCCGGGCGCCAATATTGGGGATGAGATCGCTTTATTTGAACCGGTGCATGGATCAGCTCCAAAATATGCTGGTAAGAATAAAGTGAATCCAACGGCCACGATCCTTTCGGGAGTTTTGATGCTGCGGCATTTGAAAGAAATCAAGGCCGCTGATCGTCTGGAAAATGCGGTCAAGGCGATTTTGAAGGAAGGTAAAAATGTGACCTATGATTTGAAAGCCAACCGCGACGATCCAACCGCCGTGGGAACACAGCAGATGGCGGAGGCGATCTGTCGGAAGATTTAAAGATGGTTTGGTGTTTCGGTTTTGATAAGCAACCCCCGGGGTTTGACCCAGTCTGTGAACCCCGGGGGTTGACTGTTGGTGGGCTTGACCAGGTTCATCACTTATGATACACTTTATTTGGAGGTGATTCAAATGCCCACACATAATCCGCGCGTTAACGTCGTTCTTGAGCCGAGTTTGTATTCTACACTTTGTCAATTAGCAAAAAAAGCAGGCGTGTCGCTGTCTCTTTTTTCTCGGGATTTGATCAAAGATGCCTTGGAAATTCGTGAAGATATGTACTGGCAGGAAGTGGCACAAGAAAGAGAAAAGACCTTATCTAAAAAGAACGCGGTATCCCATAAAGAGATATGGATGAAATAAAGTATACGATCCTTTATCATCCGGAGATTCAAAAGGACATCGCCCCTTTCCCCCGCGATATTAAAGCAAGAATACATAAAGCCATCGAACAGAAACTGCTGAGAGACCCACTCAAATTTGGCGAGCCTTTAAAACGAAGTCTTAGAGGATATCGTAAGATGCGAGTCGGAGATTATCGTGTCATTTATCGAATCGAATCAAACGAAATCTTTGTTCTTAAAATTGGCCATCGAAGGGAAATATATAGGAAAGATAGACGAGACGAATTTTAATCACTGATTTTGAATATTGGCCCGTTTCATGATGACCAAAATATGAGACGGGTTTTTTATTGATTGGCCCTTAGGGGACAATCCCGACTCAAGTCTCAAGTCGCTAGTCGCAGATCTCAAATGATTTTTGTAACTTGAGACTTGCAACCTGTCACTCTTATCCAGTTTGCTTTCTCCCGACGCTATGTATTATACTTATAAGAATTCTGAGCAACCTATTCTAACCAGTCTTTTATTCACACAGGACATATGCGTAACTTTTTATTTCGCAAATGGATAGCGATTTTTATTGCTTTTATATCGCTTTTCACCGGTATCAATCCGCAGCAGAAAGTCTATGCTCAAACCATGATCGATTTGCCTCCTGCCGGGCAAATGATTCGTCCGAGCGCTGCTTTTACTCCTCCCCATCTCGTTGGTATTAAAGTCTTTACGAATAAACCACTGAGTTTTGATTTTATTTTGGATAAAGGGGATGTCGAATTGAATGATGCTGCCTTGAAAGCGGAATCACTCAAGATGATCCGTTATTTTTTAGCAGGGCTGGCCATTCCGCAGGAAGATCTGTGGGTTAACCTTTCTCCCTATGAACGTGACCGCATGATTGATGACCGTTTAGCCCAGACCGAGCTGGGGCGGGACCTTTTAGCGCAGGATTACACTTTAAAGCAATTGACCGCTTCTTCAATTTATCCTGAAGAGGAATTGGGCAAACAGTTTTGGCAGGGGGTCTATCAGAAAATCTATGATGAATTCGGCATTTCCGATGTTCCCATCAATACGTTTCATAAAATTTGGATCGTTCCGGATAAAGTGGTTGTTTATGAGAATCGAGAGAACGAAAGTGCCTTTGTCATCAAAAGCCGTTTGAAGCTGATGATGGATGAAGATTATCTGGCCTTGCGAGAAAATTTGAAAGAGCCGGTGAAAGGTCAAGATAAAGGGACGGTGCGGGAACTCAATCAGATTTCGACAAAGATATTTAAAGCCGTTGTCCTGCCGGAAATTGAGCGTGAGGTCAATGAGGGGAAAAATTTTGCCAACTTAAGGCAAATTTATGACGCGCTGATTTTGGCCGCTTGGTACAAACGAGCTTTAAAGGAAAGTGTTTTTGGTAAAAACTACGCTGATCAGATGAAGTTGAGTGGAATTGATGTGGCTGACCCTAGTAGCCGTGATGAAATTTATCGGCAATACACCGAGGCCTATCAAAAAGGCATTTATGATTATGTCAAAGAAGAATACGATCAGCGTCAGGGCACGTCGCTGGCGCGGCATTATTTTTCCGGCGGGGTCACAGTTGGCGATTTGATGGAGAAAGCAGAGAGGATTACGGATCAAAACGATCCGGTGGTTGTAGCATTTCAACAGCGGAATTCAGCATCCGGTCGCTTGGTTAAAATCGATGGGGGTGTTGCGGCACAGAGGCGGCTGGAAGTTAATCCAAGGAATGAAAGACAGTCCCAAGACGGAGGGCAGATCAAAGGGGATGATGTTACGGACGATGAGTTGAACGCATGGCTGGAAAAAATATTATTAAATGATCAGCATCTTCATCAGGAAGATTCGGAATTATTTGCCAATCTGCAAGGACGGATAGACACAATGAGTGAACGGTTGCTTTCTGATGAGGATTTGCGATTAAAACTGAGAAAGGAATGGATGCGGCGATTAACACAACCACTAGATTCTGATGATGTTCAGAGTAAAGTTGCTGAGGATTTGGCGAAGATTCGAGCCGCCCTTGCGGATATCGCGCGAACGTTCTCGCTGTTTGAAGCCAAAGAATTTATTTTTACTAAGGAAAAGTATCTTTTAGGTGATTCCCAGGCGCTGGCGGTTGATTTCATCATATATCTTCAGAAATGGGGACAGATTTTGGACGTTCCCAATTTGGATTTGGAATACGTGATTCATGAAACCTTAGAAAGAACCCTTTTAGGCCACAATGATATCATTGCGCTGACTAGAAAGATATTTGACCGGGACAAATATATTTTTGCAAAAGATAGTATTCCTTCTGACTTTCAAGAAGTTCCATCGGGAAGAACCCCGTTGGGACGGGTGGCACGGCAATTTATCACGGAAAATATTTCAAAGACGGATACCGATTGGGAACAACCGAGTTTACCCGATTTGAGTGATATTCACTGGGATGAGTTGGATTGGAAGCCCGCTACTAACATTGGGAGTGCTGCGATGTCAAAGATTTACAAAGTCACGGTCAAAGGAATCGATGTTATCAGGAAGATTGCCAGCAATGATAAGTATTATTCTCAGATCGCAAATGAAGCAGTTAAATTAAGGCGATTACATGGGCAGAAGAGTCGGATATTGGATCAACAAACCCCTTTGGTGCTCGTTTCCGATAATGATGGGCTATATTCATTAGCTGAGAAAGGCATTCCACTTGTATTGAAAAATATGCCGGTTGATTTAAAAACAAACTTAGAGATGATTTTTGCTCTTTTAGGGGTTTTGCATGAAATCCATAAAGTCGGATACGGTCATCGTGATGTGAAGCCGGACAATATTATTTTTGATGAAGAGAGTTTAAGGGTTGTGCTCTTAGATTTTGGGATATCGGGAATTGTTGATGACAGTCTGCGAGGGCAAGAAGAGGAACCGTATGTCCCAGGTCTAAATAACATCGTTGGAAGTCTTCTTTACATGCCACCAGAAGCTATCGACGGTAACCTTCTTCCGTATAAACTCAATAAGCAATTTGACGTGTATAGCGCTGGGGTTGTTTTGTATCAAATGATGCATGATGGGGCATTACCATTTTCTAATAATGATTTTCGTAGGCTGGTAAATACTAAACGAACTAAAGTTTTTACTGACGAAGATTTTTTCGGTTGGATTCCAAAAGAGATCAGAGCTGTGGTCATCAAGGCCATGGCAAGAAAGCCAGAGGACCGTTATGAGTCGATCAAAGCCATGGCCGCTGACCTATTTGCCTTTGCCAAGAGATGGGACATTGAGATCGCGTATTTGCAACGTTTCCCCGAGGCCTTCGACGGAGAATTTGTTCAAGAGTCAAGAGTTGATCCCACTGCCGCTGTAACTGGTACAACAGATCAATTGATGTTAACGTCCGGTGATCCATTTGCGGGCAAAGAACTGACAGCAAATAAGTTTGCACAGTGGCAGAAGAGCATAAAAATCAATTCCTTTGATGTCCAGCAAGAAAATGAGATTTTCCTGAAAGATTTACAAAAACGTATGAATACCTGGCTCAACAGTCCGGCATCCCAGGGGTTAAAGGAATCGGGATTTTTCCCAAAGATAGAAGCTGATCTTCGCAATATCGGTGGTGGATTCAAATGTTTTGAGGCTAAGAAATACATTTTTGCTAAAGAAAGGTATCTCTTAGGGAGTTCGGAAACACTGGCGGTTGATTTTATGAAATACTTGCAGAGGTGGGGAGAAATTTTAGCTGTTCCGGATTTGGATTTGGAATACGTGCTGTATGAGGCCTTAGCAAAAACGATTTCAAATCACAAAGACATCATCGAGCTGACCAGAAATATTTTTGACCAGGATAAATTAATTTTTATAGATAGTGATAGCATTCCTGAATTTGTAGCGCCAGAAATGACTCCGTTAGGACGGGTGGCGGGGCAGTTTATCAAAGAGTATATTCCAAAAGGCAGTGGTGATTGGTCGCGACCGCCCATGCCTGATTGGAGCGGCATTCAATGGGATAAATTGAAGTGGAAACGTTTGAAACATCAAGGAAAAATGTCGCATCTTGCAAAAGCCAAAGTAAAAGGGGGTTATGTTATTAAAAAAACTTTAAGTACTGATCAAGAATATCCCGTTATTGCAAATGAAAATATTAAATTGGAGCGGCTGCAGAGACAGCAGAACCGCATATTGGACCAACAAACTCCGAAGCGTCTGGCTTTTATTCAGGAGGAATTGTATTTGTTATTTGAAAAGGGAAAGCCATTGCATAAAAATCGTCCTGTTGACTTGAAAACAGATTTAGAAATTATTTTTGCTCTATTGGGGGTTTTGCATGAAATTCATAAGATTGGATACGTCCATCGAGATGTGAAGCCAGAGAATATTCTTTTCAATGAAAGTGATTTGAAGGTCATTTTATTGGATTTTGGATTTTCGGGTATTGTTGATCCTAGATTGCGGGACGAAGAAGGGGAACCCCTCATTTTTCCTGAACATGTAATCTTCGGCTCACCACTGTTTATGCCACCGGAATCTTTGGCAGGAGCATACACGTTAAATAAAAAATTTGACGTCTATAGCGCCGGGGTTATTTTG
>JAHFFS010000225.1 GCA_023247815.1 Candidatus Omnitrophota bacterium | reverse complement strand
TAACGCTATTCTCGCTATTGACCGGCAATGGCCTTGGCCGCGTCCCGCAGGTTGTTCAAGAAATCTTTATTCAAATGTTCGATGCTCACCACCTGTCCGCCGATTTCCTTGGCAATGACAAGGGCACTCTTGCTGTTAAATTCCGGAGAAACAAAAATCGTCTTGATCCCTTTTGCTTTCGCCTCCTCGATGACGTGCTGCAACTCACGCGCGGTGGGTTCTTTCCCTTGGTTCTCAATGACAACCTGATCCAGATGATATTCCGCGGCAAAATATCCCCAGCTGGGATGATATGTATAAAACGCCCGCTGCTGCAAAGGCGCAAGGATCTGTTGGATTTCCTTATCCAGATCGCCCAGTTGCTTAAGCAAATTCACAGCATTCGCTTGATAGACCGACTCATGACCAGGATCAAGCTCACACAAATTTTTCTCGATGGTCCGCGCCATCATCATGGCATTGCCGACGGAAACCCAGGTGTGCGGATCAACTTCCCCCTGCTCATGGTGATCATTGTCATGGTGATGTTCCGTCATAGGAATCAAGGAAATACCATCAGAGGCGTTCACAATCCGCATGTTCTTATTGAGTGAAGCGAGTTTGGGAACCCAATTTTTTTCAAAGGCAAAGGCCGTGCCGATTTCAACATACATCTGGGCCTGTGATAATTTGACCATCTGGCCTGGGGTGGATTCATAGGTATGCGGATTGGCCCCCGGCGGGATCATGGCCTCGACCTGAACGTAAGGACCGCCGATCTGCTCAACAAAAAAAGCAAGCGGCTGAATGGTTGTGACCACCTTGATCCGCCCTGCGGACCAAAGTAAGTTGGGGGCGCCGAACAAAAAAATCATAATCAAAATCATTCGTTTCATATCAATGTTTTTCGCATCCAGCGCAAACACCTTCGAGTTGAACAAAATGTTTGAGCACACGAAACCCTTCCACTGCCGTGATCTTCTCGAGACGACAAGATTCAAATTCGCCAATTTTTCCGCATTTGACGCAAACGATATGATGGTGATGATGTTCCGACGCGTGACAAAGGGCGTAATGTCGATTGTTATCAAATTTATGGATGCGGGTCAAGATCCCACACTCCACCAGCGACTCCAAATTGCGGTAAACACTGGGCAACCCCAAACGACCAAACTTCTTTTTTAACGGTGTCCAAACTTCTTCCGGCCGCAGCGTGCGCTTGGCCTTTTCAAAAAAGGCAATGATCGCCTGGCGTTTCGGGGTGATCTTCAAACCGTGACTACGGAGTTTTTCGCAATGAGGAGACATCTAGGGTCCATTTCTAAATAGAAATTATTTCCATTACTATAGCAAAAAAAATAGGCCTGTCAATTGGAAATCAATGCCGGGCTACGACCAGCTTCTGATCATCAAGCTGGGTCTTCTTGCTCTCGGACGTCATAAACAGCTTCTGCTCGCCCATGAGATCAAAATGGAAAAAGTCTTGCAGTTTCAAACTGATCCAATCTTTGCGAACTTCACCGCGGGTCCCGGCCTTGTGCCGGAGGATGATATAAAAAAAAGCGTGCAACGAGTCGCGCAGATGATGGATGTTGCGGATCATCAAAAGCCTCTTTAAGTACATCTTTGGCCGGCCGTAAAAAACCTTATGCGCTTTCTCATAGAAAGAAAGGATTTCTTTTTCCGACACCGTCGGCAGTTCCATCAGACAGCCGGAAAGTTCGTACGCGCTCCAATCCTCATGTTTCAGATACCCCATGCCCTTGGCCCAGTTGAATAATTGGGTACCTGGATACGGAGTGGTGATATTGAAAATCGCGATATCAACGTCGATGTCCATGGCAAAATCCAGGGTCTTTTGCATGGTCTCTCTGGTCTCCCCCGGCGAGCCAAAGATAAACGCCCCGCGGACTTCCAAGCCCGCCTTTTTGCAATATTGGATCGCCAGCCGGGTGATCTCTTCATTGATCGGCTTGCGGATCGTTTTGCGGATCTCTTCATCACCCGATTCAATCCCGAACATGACCTGATGGCATCCCGCCTTTTTTAGCATATATGCCATCTTCTGACTGATGCAGTCCGCCCGCACAAAGGCGGTC
>JAHFFS010000090.1 GCA_023247815.1 Candidatus Omnitrophota bacterium | reverse complement strand
AAATAAGGCCCCTCCCGTGCCATCTCCGCGACGGGGATGGAAAAAAGGAAAGAATGGACATAAACGAAATTCAGACGATCGAGCATGATGTTTTAGTCGTCGGTGCTGGGGGAGCGGGGATCCGTGCCGCGATTGAATGCGCTAAGAATGGTTTGAACACTGGTATGATTTCAAAATCATTGCTCGGTAAGGCGCACACCGTCATGGCCGAAGGTGGAGTGGCCGCGGCCTTAGGTAACGTCGACCCGCGCGACAATTGGAAAGTTCATTTTCGTGACACCATGCGCGGTGGTAAATTTTTGAATCAATGGCGCATGGCAGAACTTCACGCTCAGATGGCGCCGGATTGTGTCCGTGAACTTGAAACCTGGGGGGCGGTGTTTGATCGTACTCCGACGGGACTCATCAGTCAGCGCAATTTTGGCGGGCATCGTTATCCGCGTTTGGCCCACGTCGGGGACCGTACTGGTCTTGAGATGATCCGTACTTTACAAGATTTTTGTATTCACCAGGGGATCGCGACGCACATGGAATGCACGGCACTTGATATCATCACCGATGGAAATGCTGTTTCCGGCCTCGTGGCTTATTGGCGCGAAACCGGAAGGTTTGTTATTTTTAAAGCCAAGGCCATTATTCTCGCGACTGGCGGCGGCGGGCGGGCATGGGCGATCACTTCCAATTCCTGGGAGTACAGCGGCGATGGTTTGGGCATGGCTTTTCGGGCCGGTGCCGAACTTATGGATTTAGAATTCACCCAATTTCATCCCACCGGTATGGTGTGGCCGCCATCGGTCAAAGGCATTTTGGTGACCGAAGGGGTGCGCGGCGATGGTGGGATATTGCTCAATAACAAAAATGAACGGTTTATGTTCAAATACATTCCGGAGAAATTCGCGTCAGAAACCGCGGACACCGAAGAAGAGGCGCAACGCTGGCTCGCCGGAGATAAAAATGCTCGAAGGCCTCCGGAATTGCTGACCCGTGATGTCGTGGCCCGCGCGATCACTCAAGAGGTTAAAGAAGGACGAGGAACCAAAAACGGCGGGGTTTATCTGGATATTGCTTCTCGACGCCCAGCTGATTTTATCAAAAAGAAATTACCATCGATGTATCATCAATTTAAGGAATTGGCGGAAATCGATATCACCAAGGAGCCCATGGAAGTGGGGCCGACCCTGCATTATTTTATGGGTGGGATCAGGGTGAACTCGGATACTCAGGAAACTAACGTGAAGGGATTATTTGCTTGTGGTGAATGTGCGGCCGGGATGCATGGTGCGAACCGCTTGGGCGGCAATTCGCTTTCGGATCTTTTAGTTTTTGGCAAGTTGGCAGGGATCGGGGCCTTTGAATATGTTAAGTCAAAAGCGAGTACGCCCAAGATCAGTGAAAGTCAGGCGATATCATTTATCCGTCGAGCAACTGATATCTTGAATCGAGAATCAGGACCTAATCCATTTGTGGTTCATGAAGATTTGCAGAGCGTTATGCAAAATTATGTGGGGATCGTTCGCACGAAAGAAGAGCTGGAAAAGGCCTTGCAGGAATTGAGTCGAGTGAAGGTGCAAGCTGCTTCAGTGAAAGCGCATGCCGCGCCTCAGTATAACCCGGGTTGGAATGAGGCCTTGGATTTGGCAAATCTTTTGATCACCGCTGAGGCCGTGACCAAATCGGCCCTGCTGCGTGAAGAGAGCCGCGGTGGCCATACGAGATTGGATTTTTTCTCCGAGCGAGAAGAGTGGCTGCAATATAATATCGTTATCCGTCGGACAGCTGATGGACAAATGGAAGCGATGAAGGTTAAACGCAGTGCCCCTCCAGAAGAATTGGCAAAAATTGCTTACGCAAAAATTGAAGACTTGGAGGCCAAACATGGCTGAGCGTAAATTCCGAGTCTGGCGGGGGAATTCACAACAAGGCCAATTTGTTGAGTATGACGTCGAGGTCGGTCCGGGCATGGTGGTTTTGGATGTAATTCACCGCATCCAGGCCAGGCAGGCCAGTGATCTTGCTGCCCGTTGGAATTGCAAGGCCGGCAAATGCGGTTCGTGCAGTGTTGAGATCAATGGCAAGCCCAGGCTCGGTTGTATGACCAGGCTCAATCAATTTACCGCAGATGAAATGATCAGCATTCGACCACTTAAGACCTTTCCGGTCATCAAAGATTTGGTCACCGACGTGAAATGGAATTTCGAACAGAATAAAAGAATTGCGCCATTCAAACCCGGCCCTCGGCCCGCGGATGGAAATTATCGGATGTATCAACGCGACGTGGAGCGGGTGCAAGAATTTCGAAAATGCATCGAATGCTATCTATGCCAAAATGTTTGCCATGTCTTAAGAGATCATGACAAAAAAGATAAATTCGTCGGCCCACGTTTTATGATCCGTTTGGCTTCTTTGGAAATGCATCCTTTGGATCAGGAAGACCGTATTGGAAAAATCAAAGATGAATTTGGTTCGGGGTTATGCAATATCACCCGTTGTTGCACGGACGTTTGCCCTGAGCATATCCAGATCACCGACAACGGCATTATCCCTCTGAAAGAAAGAGTTGTTGATCGTTTTTACGATCCCATTCTCTGGCTCATTCGCAAAATTTTTAGCTAGGGGACAGTCCCCTGTTAACATCCTGTTAATAAAATTCTTTATGACAGTTTAACCATCTTATTTTCAAATATTTACACACTTATTAACAGGGGACTGTCCCCTAGCTGAATAATGTCCATTCTGAATGGAGTATACCCAAATAATATGAAGATTGATAAAGAAACCATTTTGAAATTGGACCGGCCTGGTCCTCGCTATACCAGTTATCCGACGGCGCCCGAATGGTCAAGTGGGGTAAGTGCGGACACTTACCGCGAACAATTGTCAAATTTTGGCAATACGGAAAAGACCCTATCCTTGTACGCGCATATCCCGTTCTGTGAAACCTTGTGCTATTTTTGCGGATGCACGATGAATATCCGCCCGCAGGAAGATAAGTATGGTGATGAGTTCATTGGATTCATCAGTAAAGAAATTGATCAGATTGCGCGCTCAATTGGCAGACGCAAAACAGTTCGTCAGCTTCATTGGGGGGGAGGGACCCCTTCATTTTTGAGCGAAGAGCAAATGATCCGTTTGTTTGATAAAATCAGGTCGGTGTTTGATATTGATCCAACGGGCGAGATCGCCATCGAGGTTGATCCTCGTCGGATTTCGCAGAGTAAAGTGAAAACGATCAAAGACCTAGGTTTTAACCGCATTTCGATAGGGTTGCAAGATTTTGACGAGCGGGTGCAAAAAGAAGTGAACCGGGTCCAACCCTTTGCCCTGGTGAAGCAATTTCATCAATGGTGTCGGAAATATCAATTTGCTTCCGTGAATTTTGACTTGATTTATGGTCTGCCCGGGCAGACGCAGCAATCCTTTACGAAAACCGTCGAGCAGGTCATTGCTCTGCGGCCGGACCGGATCGCCCTTTACAGTTTCGCTTACGTTCCCTGGTTGAAAAAACATCAGAATAAATTGAAGGCTGATTTGCTGCCAGCAGCGGATGAGAAATTGGAAATTTTTTTAAAGGCGCGCGAACTGTTTTTGCAAAACGGGTATGAGGCGATTGCCATGGACCATTTCGCGTTAAAGGATGATGATTTAGCAAAGGCCTTTCGTGATGGAAAACTTTATCGCAACTTCATGGGATACACCGTCAAGCCAGCGGATGAGTATATCGGTCTGGGGCCTTCTGCCATTGGGTTTTTAGAAAATACCTTTTTTCAAAATTATAAGACCATTCCTGAATACTACCGTTTTCTCAAACAGGACGAGCTGCCGGTTGAGCGCGGGAAAGTATTGTCACAAGATGACCAAATCCGTAAGTGGGTGATTGGCGCGCTCATGTGTCATTTCCAATTGAATAAAGACAACTTTTTTCAGATGTTTCATAAAAATTTTGATGATTATTTTGTTGATGAACAAAAACATATTCAAGAATGTCAGAACAATCGTTTATTGACGGTGGATGCTCAGAATTTGGTTGTGACGGATTTAGGTAAAATATTCATTCGCAATATTTGTATGGGGTTTGACTGGTATCTGCGTCAACATCAGGCAAAACAAAAATTTTCAAGGACGGTTTGAACGTGACGGATGAGAACCTATTTTTAAAAGCCTTTGCAGGAAATAATGAGCAGGTTCCGGTCTGGTTCATGCGTCAGGCTGGCCGTTTTCTACCGGACTATCAAATCATTCGCGAGAAATATTCCTTGCAAGAGATGTTTCAGACCCCGGAATTGGCGGCAAAAATCACCTGTCTTCCCATCGATAAACTGGGTGTTGATGCGGCCATCCTTTTTGCCGATATTTTGACTTTGCCGTCGTTGATGGGTTTTGATATCCAATTTCAAAAGGCTGGTGGCCCGACGATCATGAACCCAGTCCGAAAATTTTCCGACGTTGAAAGAATAAAGAATTTGGAAGATATTGGGTCGGTGGCGGAAACAATCCATCTGGTCCATCATCAGTTGTCGAATACAAAGGCTTTGATTGGTTTCGCGGGCGGCCCTTTTACGGTCTTGAGTTATTTGGTTGAAGGGGGCGGGTCAGCTGATTTTCAAAAAACCCTGCATTTTTTGCACAAAGAACCTGCCGCGTTTCATCGACTGATGAAGGTCCTTAGCGAAAATACGATTGTTTATTTGAAACAGCAGGCCAAAGCCGGCATCGATGCCTTTCAGCTTTTTGATACCTGGGCCGGAATTTTGCCACAAGACATTTATCGTCAAAGCGTTTTTCCTTATTTGCAGCAGATTTTTGAACAAGTGAAAATACCATCGATCTATTACATTAAAAATGGGGGGCATTTGCTGGGAATGCTCGACCAACTGGCGGTTGATTTCCTTTCGATTTGTTCAACGGTTTCCCTCAATGATCCACAGGTTCAAACAAGCAAAAAAGGCATTCAGGGGAATCTTTGGAACGGATTTTTATATTCCGACCGCGATACGTTGAAGCAGGCGACGGAAAATGTTTTAAAACAATCTGAGGGGCTGCCGAGATACATTTTTAATTTGAGCCATGGCATTTATCCGGATGTGGACCCGGAGCAGGTGAAGTTCATTGTTGAGATTGTGCATGCCCATCAAAAATCTTGCCTAGAAGTTTTTTAAAATCAAATATGAAGAAACAGGTTGTCATCATCGGCGGCGGGATTAGCGGATTAACTCTTTTACACCAGCTTAAAAAGAAATTTGTGGGCCGGCAAGATCTGCAATTCCTTCTGCTTGAAAAAAGTCATGAGGTCGGAGGGCCAATCCAAACCCGTCGATTGGCTGAAAGTTTGGTTGAAGCTGGTCCAAACGGATTTTTGGATTCTAAATCAGCGATGGTGGAGTTGATTAAGGATTTAGGGTTGGAGTCTGAACTGATCCAGGCGGATCCGGTTGCAAAGCTGCGTTTTGTCCGAGTTGGATCGCGGTTGCACGCATTTCCGGAAAATCCTTGGGCGCTTTTGCGGTTTGCGCCTTTAACCATCACGGCCAGATTGCGTATTTTTGGTGAATTTTTTATTCGTAAGGGTGCCAATGAGGAAGAAACAGTCTATGAGTTTGGAGAGCGTCGTTTTGGCCAAGGGTTTGCCGAATATTTCCTTGATCCAATGGTGAGCGGTATTTTCGCCGGTGACGCCAAAGAGTTGTGTTTGAAATCGGCTTTTCCTGATATTTATGCAATGGAACAACAGCATGGGTCTTTGTTCAAAGCGCTTATGGCACTCAAGAAAAAGAAAGAGAAGAGTCAGAAGGGAACATTATGTTCTTTGAAACAGGGTATGGGACAGCTGATCGAAACTCTTGACGCTCAATATCAGCACAATATTCAAAAGACAACCGAAATTTTAGGTGTTCATCGATCAGGAAACGGTTATGTTATTGAAACCAGCGCGAATAAATATTTTGCCGACCAGGTTTTTGTTTCGACACCCGCGGCTAGTAGCGCGAAAATTTTACAAACACTGGACCCCAATTTTACGGATTTGCTCAATGGGGTTCCTTATGCTTCCATCGTGGTCGTGGCCATGGCCTTTCAAAAAAATGATTTTGGTCAGGATCCCAAAGGATTTGGTTATTTGGTCCCGGGACGTGAAAATAGTCCAGTTTTAGGAACGCTTTTTTCAAGCAACATTTTTCCCAACCGTTGCCGCGACGATCAAAGGTTGGTTCAGGTGATGCTGGGCGGTCAAAGACATCCTGGTGTTTTAAATTGGACGGATGAAGAACTTAAAGGTTTGGCCTTTGATCAGTTAGCCGAGTTATTTCAGGTCAATGCCGCACCAAAGACGCTCGCGATTTTTCGTTGGCCCAAAGCCATACCGCAATACTTAAGAGGGCACGAAAAACGT
>JAHFFS010000224.1 GCA_023247815.1 Candidatus Omnitrophota bacterium | reverse complement strand
CCCCGGCGGGCCGACCAGCAGCACACCTTTAGGAATTTTGCCGCCCAATCTTTGAAACTTTTTAGGCTCCTTTAAAAATTCAATGACCTCCTGCAATTCTTCTTTGGCCTCATCAACACCCGCGACATTATTGAAAGTGATCTTCATATTGGTTTTGTCCGAGACCCTCGCCCGGCTTTTGCCAAAAGACCAAATCTTATTTCCCATCTGACTGCCGCGGTAGGAAATGAACCAAATGAAAAGGATGATCACCAGGATCGGAAGCATTGAAAGGATCAATTGCCCCCAAAAAGTCTGGGCGGGACGGACCGCGAAATTCGTGACATTTTCGCGCATGAGCGTGTAAATGCCCTCGTCGGCTTTAGGGATATGCAGATGAAATTCGGTGTCGTCTTGAAAAGTGCCCCGAACGATGTTTTCAGTACTCTCAATCAACTCGAGACTCTTAATTTGCTTGACCCGCTCGGGATCTTTTAAAATCGCGTAAAACTCACTGTAAGTCAGTTCGTTAGCGGTGTTGATCTTGGTCACGGTCTCCGTCGAGCTCAGCATCAGAAGGAACAAAAACCCAGCCACCAGCCAAAACAACCAACCGTTGTTGGGTTGTTTGGGTTTCAGCGGGCCCTTACGGTCTCGACGAAGATCTTTATTTTTTCTTAGATTATCCATCAATTTTCATTTCGATAAGACGTGCCGTTCCATTGATCCAACAATTATAATCGAAGCAATCAGATATTCAAGTCTTTCTTCTCTGTGATGATAGTCTCGGACGTTTCGATGCAAAAAAACCTTTGACCCGTAAAAAATTCTTTTCCTTTTTGATAACAACTTTTCCTGGCAGATCAACAACCGAGCCTAATGGCCGCGAAAAAATCAAATCCTCGACTTCATCCATATGAGAAAGACTGATCTGACGCAAATCCCCCTTGGCCAGTTCCACCATTGAACGGATCACCAAATGCTGTAAGGCCGAGTGCAGAGCCTTGAGATCAGACAGTTTCACTTGATAAGACTGTTTTCCCTTACGGACGATCAATCTCTTTTGCTCTTCGGCGGCTGATGATAAAAAATCATAATCAATAAGGACGTTTCGCGAAAGGTTAACCAAGGCCTGACCGATTCCCGCGTTGTAATCTTGCTCTAACAGCGGGATGAGTTCATTACGAATCCGATTGCGCAAAAAAGTCCGATCTCGATTTGTTGGATCGACTTTATAAATAATTTTCTTGTCTGTCAAATATTCCAAAATCGATTTCCTGCTCAAGTCCAAAAGCGGACGAATCACCAAAAAACCAAGAAGTTCGCGTTTAGGCAGCATGCCTTGCAATCCCAAAAGGCCTGCCCCGCGGATGATCCGCATCAATACCGTCTGTGCCAAATCATCCCGATGATGGGCAAGAGCAAGACAATGACATTTCATCGTCTTGGCCAGGGCCACCAGTTTGTCTAATCTTTGTTCCCGGGCCCACTCTTCCTTTGATCCTTTGGCTGGCGCCGCTCTTAAATGAACAACATCACAACCAACATTCAAATCTTTACACAAATCCTGTACAAATTTTTGATGCTGCCCCGCCTGGCCGTGCCAATGATGGTTCACGTGGCCCACGATCAACTGAAAACCCAAATCAGTCCGCAATTCCGCCAACGCGGATAAAAGCGCTACCGAATCCGATCCACCGGAAACTCCAAGGAGAACACGGCTCCCTCGTCGCAGCAGATCCTGTTTGAGAATAGTCGTTTTCAAAGTTTGTTCAAATTTATTCATAAGCCAACCTCGATGAGCTGAAGATAAAACAGCACTGCTAATTTGTTCAATTTTTCTTAGAGAAAGCTGGCTCAGAAATGAGTTTCACAACCACCGCGATGAACCCGCCCGTCAATAAAAGATTCAGCGCCAGACTCAACACCCCTAAACTTGCCGCGGCACCGCCAGAACCATGTGATATCGCGATCAAAAGAACACCAGCCCCCACTTCTCCACGGGGGAACATGGCCACACTGAGCGCCA
The DNA here is from genome assembly GCA_023247815.1 of Candidatus Omnitrophota bacterium. Lineage (GTDB taxonomy): Bacteria > Omnitrophota > Gorgyraeia > Zapsychrales > JANLHA01 > JAHFFS01. The sequence goes on along the minus strand of JAHFFS010000224.1, from coordinate 79 downwards.
ACCGCGAAATGAGCGAGGCCTCCCGTCGATAACAACATAAAATGAAACATTTACCGAGATTTGATAAAAGGGTTAACAT
>JAHFFS010000089.1 GCA_023247815.1 Candidatus Omnitrophota bacterium | reverse complement strand
CATACGGCCCGCTTAAAAAATCATATAACCAAACACCGCATCTCACCAACCACAAAGGACGTGGATCATCTTGATAAACCGGAATGACAAACTGTAAAGGATTAACGAGATGGGGAACATTTTTAAGCTGAATGAACCGTTCTTTCAGCGCCTCGCGGACAAGACCAAAATCGAAACTTTCTAAATATCTCAGCCCACCGTGGATAAGTTTGGTGGATTTGCTCGACGTGCCGCTGGCGAAATCGCCCTTTTCAACCAAAGCAACTTTTTTCCCCATACCAGCGGCCATTAAGGCCACGGCTGCGCCGTTGATCCCCCCGCCGATAACAAGCAAATCATATTCGTGATCAGAAAATTTCATAAAACGGTTGGTGTCCTGGCCTGGGTCACGGCTCGCTGCCATCCTTGATAAAGTCTGGCCCGCTCACCGACTTTCATTCGCGGACGAAAAATTTTCTGGTTAGGATTGTGTTGGCTCAAATTCTGATCGGCCTTCCATAACCCAATCGTAACACCGGCGAGCAAGGCCGCGCCAAAGGCCGTGGATTCGGTGATCTTGGGCCGGGCAACCTGACAATTGAGGATATCCGCTTGAAACTGCATCAGAAAATCATTATGACAGGCCCCACCGTCGACCTTTAACCTTTTGATTGCTAATTTTGTTTCCTTGCGCATCGCGTCCACCACATCTTTGGTTTGATAGGCGATCGACTCCAACGCAGCGCGCACAACATGCCTGACATTGGCCCCGCGGGTCAACCCGGTAATGATGCCCCGCGCCTGACTGTCCCAATAAGGGGCACCCAATCCGGCAAACGCCGGAACAAAATAAACACCGTGCGTGTCCTTCAGGCCTTGAATATATTTTTGCGACTCCGCTGCCGATTTGATGACTTTCAATTCATCGCGCAACCATTGCATCACGGCTCCGGCGATAAAAACCGATCCTTCGAGGGCATAAACCGGATTGCCGCGGGCGTCACTGGCAATCGTCGACAATAAACCCTGTTTTGAGCTAACCAATTTCTTTCCGGTATTCAGAACCGCAAAACATCCGGTCCCATAGGTGTTCTTCACAGATCCCGGCGCATAACAACCCTGTCCATAAAGCGCTGCTTGTTGGTCGCCTAAAATTGCCGCGATGGGAATCCCGGCCCGAAGACCGGCAACACCTTGTTGAGTATGACCAAAGATGGATCCTGATTTCTGGACCTTAGGTAGGATTCCCGACGGGATCTTAAAAATCCGCAGCAACTCTTTGTCCCACGAAAAATTCTTAATATTAAAAATCATCGTCCGTGAAGCATTGGTCAAATCCGTGACATGACTTTTCCCACCCGTTAGCTTCCACACCAGCCAACTGTCGATGGTCCCAAAACACACATCACCCTGATTGGCTTTTTTTCGCAGCCCCTTCACCTGATCCAACAACCATTGGATCTTTGTCGCCGAGAAATAAGGATCAACCACCAGCCCGGTTTTCTGCTGGATCACTTTTTTATGTCTTTGGATATTTGGACTTTGACAAATTGCGGTTGTCCGTCGGCATTGCCAGCAAATCGCCTTGGCCGCAGGCCGTGACGTCTTACGGTCCCAAACCACTGTTGTTTCCCGTTGGTTCGTGATCCCAATGGCTGCGATGGACGTTTGCTTGATTCCGGCCCGACGGAGCGCCTGCCCAATGACCCGCTCACAGGACCGCCAAATCTCGTCGGCATCGTGTTCAACCCAGCCGGCTTGAGGATAATATTGCTTGAATTCTTGATAGGCACTGGCGACGACCCGCGAACTCTGATCAAAAATGAACGCCCGCGTGCCAGTTGTACCTTGGTCGATGGATAAGATATACATAAGTTTTATGATACCCTGGGACGCTTGGGCGCTGGACACTTGTAACTTGCTTACATCCCCAGTCGTTGCCGATTCTGCATGACCGCCTCTTTACTACCCAAAATTTGATAAGCCATGTCATCGGGATTCTGTCCATTATTGAAATCGTATTCAATGACCGCCACAATCTGTAATACTTGCGAAAATGGATGCTTAAAAACATCAGGTGACTGCTGCGACATCCCGTCGATCACGTTGACATAATACGCCGCTGGTTTAAGAATCCCTATTCCCTGCTGTTGAAACTCATGAACATAGTAGGTCACAATGGTTTCTTTCGCAGCAGTATCCACAAGTAGCGTCCAGTTTTCCGCCGTCTGATTCAAAGCAGCGATCACGTCAGCCAACGCAGCAACTTCCAGTGCTTGCTCATTATTCGCGCTCTGCGATTGCTGCGCGGCCTGCTGCTGCATTGTCTCCGAGACTCCTTCAGCAAAAACTATCGAAGACATTAAGTATAAAACTAAAAACACAGTCAAGCCAAATCGCTTTTGTCGCACAGCGTCTCCTTTTTTCTATGGTCCCAACGATAAAATTTATTATAACAAAGGCTGTGCTCAAACCGCAAAACGAATTTCCAATTAATTCTGATGTTATGATTGTTTGAAGGGACTTGCCTGATAGGAAAAGACTATAGGGATTCTCACCTCGCAGGCGCACCTGCGAGGTGAGAATGGAAAAATTATGGTTTGGATTGTCCTGAGACCGAAACGGCGGATTGATTCATCTTGGCTTCATTTGATTTTGGCATAAACTGTTCTAATAACGCGGCCGACTTTTTCACGCCCTCATCGTTATTTTGTTGTTGAAAAATAGAAATGCTTTTCTGTGTGCTCTCAAACGCTTTTTGAATATTGCCGGACATGGCCTCGCTCAACGCTAAGAGGTAAAAAACTTCTCCTTGATTGGGGGCGACCCGAGCGGCAGCGTTATAAGTACTCACCGCCTGCGGATATTGCTTAATCATCATATACGTCTGTCCTAAGACCAGATAAGCCTGGACATCGGCCGGATCCTGCCTGATGGCATTATCAAAACTCTCTATGGCATCCGCCCCCTTCCCTTGTTTCAAAAGTTCAATACCTTGACTCAAATAATTTATATTGGGAGCTATTTCTTTTTGTAAAGATGTCGTTTTATTGTCACAACCAACCATTGCTAAAACCACCAAAACCAAAGCCAACTTTTTCATGATCACTCCTTTTTTGATAAAATTAAATTTTTACTCCCGTCGTGAGATGCTGATGGACACCCGTCGCTGTTGCGCGTCCTTCGTTGATGGCCCAAACCACTAAGGACTGACCTCGTCGCATGTCCCCCGCGGCAAAAATCCCAGGAATGCTGGTCATGTGATTGTTATCAGTTTTTACATTGCCCCGTTGATCCAAAGCAACACCCAATTCTTCCAGCATACCACGTTTCACCGGCCCAAGAAAGCCCAAAGCCAATAAAACCAGCTCCGCCTCGACAGTAAATTGCGAACCCGGGATTTCCTTCATCGGCCGCCGTCCGGTTTCAGGATCCATTTCGCCAAACTCAATCCGCACCGCATGCAGCTTTTTGACCTTACCCCCTTCACCGCTAAACCCCTTGGTCAAAATGGCATAATCCCTCTCAACTCCTTCTTCGTGGGAAGTCGAAGTCCGCATGATGAACGCCCACTGCGGCCAGGGATTACCAACGGCCCGTTCTTGAGGAGGTTCCGGCAACAATTCAAAATTCCTAACGATGCTAGCACCCTGCCGATTCGCCGTACCAATGCAGTCAGAACCCGTATCCCCGCCGCCCAGGACCACGACTTTCTTTCCCTCAGCGCTGATCCGTTCTTCCGCAACAATTTTTTCCCCACGGCCCAAACGATTCTGCTGGGTCAAGAAATCCATGGCAAAATGAATGCCGTCCAAATCGCGCCCTTCCACCGGTAAATTCCGAGGATCTTCCGCCCCTCCGGCCAAGACAACCGCGTCAAATTCCTCAACGAGTTTTTTAGTCGAAACGTCAACCCCGATATGGGTTCGGGGCTTGAATTTCACCCCTTCCTCTTCCATGCGCTTAACCCGCCGCTCGACCACCCATTTTTCCAATTTGAAATCCGGGATCCCTAAAATCAAAAGCCCGCCGATCACTTCATTTTTCTCATAAACAGTGACACTATGTCCGGCTTTATTCAACTGATCGGCGCAAGCCAATCCCGACGGGCCAGACCCCACAACCGCGACTTTTTTTCCCGAACGTTTTTTAGGCGGCTGCGGTTTGACCCACCCTTCTTTATAGGCCTTCTCAATGATCGAAACCTCGATATTTTTGATCGTCACCGCAGGCTCATTGATCGCTAAGACGCAGGAATTCTCACACGGCGCCGGACAGACCCGACCGGTAAACTCCGGAAAATTGTTGGTTTTATGCAGACGCTCAACCGCTTCTTGCCAACGGTTGCGATAAACCAGATCATTCCAGTCGGGAATGATATTGCCAATCGGACAACCGGATTGACAAAACGGGACCCCACAATCCATGCAGCGCCCACCCTGGAGTTTCAATTTTTCTTCCGGCATTTCCAGATAAAATTCTTTCCAATGCCTAATCCGCTCTTTGGTAGGTTCCTTTTTGAAATCCTGACGAGGATATTTCATGAAACCTTTGCTGTCACCCATATGCAATTCCTTATAAGTCTCAAGTTGCAAGTGACAAGTTACTTGTGACTTGAGACCTGAGACTTGAGACTTGTTTCTTGCAACTTCTCCGCTTCTTCAATAACCCGCCGATAATCAACCGGATAGACTTTGACAAATTGCCGAAGCGCCTTCTGCCAATCGGCCAAAACATTTTTCGCAACACTGCTTTGCGTATAACGCAAATGATTTTCAATCAGACCTTTCAGTTCTGCCACATCAGCTGCTTGCTCGACGGGAAAAAGCTCAACCATCTCCATATTGCAGCGCGATTTGAAAGCACCGTCGCTGTCAAAAACATACGCGACCCCACCACTCATCCCAGCGGCAAAGTTACGCCCGGTCGGGCCCAAAACCACAACCCGCCCACCGGTCATATATTCGCAGCCATGGTCCCCGACCCCTTCCACAACCGCAAGGGCCCCGCTGTTGCGCACCGCAAAGCGCTCGCCAGCCAATCCGCGGAAATAAACTTCCCCGCAAATCGCTCCATAAAGCACGACATTACCAACAATGATGTTTTCTTCGGCGACAAAGGTCGCGGATTTCGGAGGATAAACGATCAATTTACCGCCAGAAAGGCTCTTGCCGACATAATCGTTCGCGTCGCCTTCTAAGGTAAAGGTCACGCCCTTTGCCAAAAAAGCGCCAAAGCTCTGCCCAGCCGTTCCCTGAAATTTCACCTGAATCGTATCTTCCGGCAGTCCCGCCAAACCATAGCGTCGAGCAATTTCACTGCTAAGCATCGTCCCGACGGTGCGATTGATATTTCGAATCTTACAGTCAAAATGGACCGGCCGCTTGTTCTCGATCGATTCCTGACAACTCTCAATCAAACGATTATCCAAGGCCTTTTCCAAACCATGATCCTGCCTCGCAACATGATGAATAGCGACGTGCTTCGGGACGTCCGGCTTGTGCAAAATATTGGTCAAATCAAGGCCTTTGTTGATTTTCCAGTGATCAATCAACTCTTTGGTCTCCAGCATATCGACCCGTCCGACGAGATCATCAAATTTTCGGAATCCCAATTCTGCCATGATCTCCCGCGCTTCTTGTGCCACGAACATAAAAAAATTAACCACATATTCCGGCTGACCAAAAAATTTCTTCCGCAATTCTTTGTCTTGGGTCGCGATCCCGACGGAACAAGTGTTCAAATGGCATTTGCGCAACAAAATGCAGCCCAATGTCACCAAGGCAATGGTTGAAAAACCAAATTCATCGGCGCCCAGCATCCCAGCGATCACCACATCCCGGCCAGTCTTGAGCTGTCCGTCGGTCTGGACTCGAATACGACCGCGCAGATCATTCATCACCAAAACCTGCTGCGTTTCCGCGATCCCCAATTCCATGGGCAGACCCGCGTGCTTGATTGACGTTTGCGGGGAGGCACCGGTCCCGCCTTCATACCCGCTGATCAAGACATGATCGGCTTTTCCCTTCGACACACCGGCCGCGACCGTCCCCACCCCGACCTCAGAAACCAATTTAACACTCACATCCGCCCGCGGATTCGCGTTTTTTAAATCATGGATCAATTGTGCCAAATCTTCGATCGAATAAATGTCATGATGCGGCGGCGGTGAAATCAGTCCCACCCCCGGCGTTGTATACCGCGTCTTCGCGATTTCTTTACTGACCTTATATCCGGGCAGCTGTCCGCCCTCGCCCGGTTTCGCACCTTGCGCCATTTTGATCTGCATCTGATCGGCGTTGACCAGATAATCGATGGTGACACCAAACCGACCCTGGGCCACCTGCTTGATCCGGCTGCGTTTAGAGTCGCCATTAGGCAGCAACGGAAAACGCTCCGGGTCTTCCCCCCCCTCGCCGTTATTGGAAAATCCGCC
>JAHFFS010000223.1 GCA_023247815.1 Candidatus Omnitrophota bacterium | reverse complement strand
CACCCCTTCGTAAAAGAAACCTGGTCTTCCTCACTGACATTGAGTAGCAATTCATCCCGGTAATCCCGGCCATGGATCGGAATGCTGTGCTGCAAACGAAACAGCGCGAATTCCTCATCGCTGACATTGGACTCCCATTCCTTCGTAGTCATCACCAATTGTCCCTGCTTCTGCGCGAACACCGATTCGTCTTGATTGGGCTGATAATCTCCAACGAGATCAAAATAAACCTTTTCATCCCGGCTATCGACTTTTGTTTTGCTCAATGCCAGATAGCGGCTGATATGCTGCAGCAACGGTTGAACAAAATCCATTTCAACCGCGATTAAAAATAAATCATCGTTGATTTTCTTCTGATCAAAAACCGCGATGATCCGGCCGTGAATATTTAAAAACGCGTTCTGCGGTTTGTCCAAATCATTGGACGTCAATCCCTTTAGAAATTGTTCTGGATTGTTCTTAACGCTCAATATCTTTTTACTGCAGTGATAAACCTTCATCTTTGTTTCAAATATTCCTTGATCACCTGTTTATGATCAAACGCGTACTCCAACTTCAGCAAATCCTGATACTTCACCAACTTCAACCCTTTGGCGTCGTCGCCAAATTGCGGCCGGCCAACGCCCTTACCAACAAACACCGTGCTCACAGTATGAAATCGCGGATCACGTCTCGGGTCGGAATAAGTTTTCAATTGCCGAACATTTTTAAGATTCAGATTTGTCTCTTCCTTCACTTCCCGGCCAACCGCGTGCTCTAACGATTCACCGTAATCAACAAATCCGCCCGGCAAGGCCCACCCATAGGGCGGATTCGACCGCTCGATGATTATGATCCCTTCGGAAAATTCAATGATCGCGTCCACCGCGACATACGGGCCAAGGCCCATGTCATTCTGAACATGGTTGATATAACCCGTGACAATTTTGTCAAAAATCTGAAAAGTTGCTTCATCAAAAAGACAAAGGATAATTTTCTTCACCGATGATTTTTCAAAACGGCCAAACTTTAAAATCTCCTGAGACATGATCTTGGCCGCGCCCACCGTTGGAAATCCACCCACCCCGCAGCCCAATGCCGGCAACGCCAATGACTCAACCTTCAAACTGGCTGCACAGCGCAAGGCACTCGCGCACGCCCGACGAATAATGTGTTCATCCGTCTTAAAATTTTGATCAACGGTCACCGTGTGGATGACACGCTTAACGGCAAGCTTTCCCGCCTTCGTCGCGATCGCTTCACCGACAGCAACCGGTGCCTGCTTCATGGCCTCGCACTCGATAACTTCCCCGCCTTTTTCCTTAAGCCACTGCGCTAATCCTCCCCCCATTGTCATGCGGCCATTCGCGGGATTGACCACAGCATCCGCTTTTAGAACAGAAATATCCCCTTGAACAATTTTCAGTTCAAGATTTTTGATCTTCAACATCCTTGTGCTCCGTCCCTTTAAATTCATTTAACGATGTTCTCAAATTCTCCGCTGAAGATTCCGGCTGACCTTGAGCCGGACGTCGCGAGGACGAGCGGGCACGGTTCCCCCGCCAAGGCGGGGGAGAGCGAGGACGAGAGTCGAGCGCTGCCCAGACACGCTGGGACTGGGCAAGCGTTCCGGCGAAAGGTTTGCCGGAATCTTTGGCAATCATCCATCGGTCAATTTCCAGATAACGTCTAGCGCTTCTCCGCGATTTCCTTGGCCAATTGCAAGGCCTCTGATTTTGTCGCGATCTTGCCCGTCCCCTGCTCTTCCTCGACCCGGGCCAAGATCTGACCAAATAACGGTGATGGTGAAAGTTTCAACTGCTTAATCAAGTCGTTCCCGTCGATCAAACGAACAAATGGCTTTTCCTTTTGCTTTTCGAAATAGCGACCGATGATGTCTCGGCAAATTTTTTCGTGATGCGCTTGATCTTGAATGGAAGTCAATGGCCCGCGGGTAGAGCGCTGATCCGCCAACGATAAAAGTGCAATACTGACCGCCTCATTTTTGGTGGCATAAAAATAACGAAAGAACGCCCGCTCACTCGGCCGTTTGAAATTGCTCAAGTATCCTGGCCGCAAATGAAAAAGCACCATATCTTCCAAGGCATAGCGCTCGGCCGTTGATAATTTCAAC
>JAHFFS010000222.1 GCA_023247815.1 Candidatus Omnitrophota bacterium | reverse complement strand
TTCCCTTGCTATTGGTCAGATGAAATCCTGAATCTCATGGAAGACCGGAATATCTCTTGGCTTACTGTCCTTAACATACACCAAAACCATCAAAGCACTTGCGCTTAAAAACAAACAAACGGCCATGATGATCAAGAAAAAATATTTTTTTTTCATTTGATAAATCTGATATCAACGCAAAGCAGGATTAACAAAATGGGCAAATAAAAAACCGAAGTCTTCAAGACCTCATGGGCATCTTCGAGACTTTTACTGAAAAACAATAAAAACCCTTGAAATAAAAAATATCCACCAAGAAATAAGGCCCCCCAAAAGTAAAGTGGTCCCGAAATCCCCAGCCAGGTCAGACTTAACGAAATGGGGATCAAAACAAACGAAAAAAGAACGATTTGCCAGCAGGTGCTTTTTCCATCGGGATGAACAACCGGCAGCATCTTAAAACCTGCCCGTTGGTAATCTTCTTTTAGCATCCAGGCAATGGAATAAAAATGCGGATGCTGCCAGGCGAAAAGGATCAAAAAAAGCACGACAGCGCCCAAAGAAATATCGCCAGTTGCTGCCACCCATCCTCCGACCGGTGGTAATGCTCCGGGGATGGCTCCGATGCTGGTATTGAGCCAGCTCATCCTTTTCATGGGGGTATAGACCAAGGCATACAGAAACGCGGTTAAGAGACTTAAAAACGCGCACAGGAGATTGATCTGCCACCAAAGCAATAGGACTCCGCATAAGACTAATACGATCCCAAATAAAAGCGCCTGCAGCGGTAAAATTTTGCCGCTGGGGATCGGTCGATTACGTGTACGCAGCATGAGACCGTCAACATCACGCTCCAAATAATGGTTTAAGGCGGCGGCCCCTGCGCAGACAAACGCGGTACCACAAAGCAAAAAGATGAGTTTAGCAATGGATTGGACCCCTCTCCCGCCTAAAACGTATCCCAACGTTGTGGTTACTAAAACCAAGGATAGGATTCTCGGTTTTGTGAGTTCTAAGTAGGACTTAAAAATTTTTCACCTCTCCCTTTCACACATTCACCGCGTGTCGGCCGACCCGAAAACGACTGACCGTACGAACAATAAAACTGACCAACCAAGGATCCCTGCCCCCACAAGCACATGCAGACTTGCGATCAATGGGACTTTCAATGTCAACACCGTTGAGATACCTAAAGAAATTTGTAGGATAAAAAAAATATCCAATAAAACCAATGTTCGTAAAATCATGGAGTCATCTTTGAACTTTTCAAATCCTTTTTTATTCAGGACAACAAGAATCAACAAAATGACCATGGCACCCAAACGATGCAAAAAATGGATCAAAACCTGCCCAAGTGTGACAACGCCAAGATTATGATCAAAGCGCCAATGGTTGATCCGCGTCAGCATATCTTCGTTGAATTCTGGCCACCAGTGTCCAGCCATCATGGGAAAATCCGGGATCGCGAGGCCAGAGCCAGTGTGCCGCATGAGCGCTCCGATGATCAGCTGAACATATACCGCGAACACCGCGATCATCGTCCAACGGATCCAAGCTTCACTCTTCAGTTTATTCAACACTAAATTCTTTCCTGCCAATTCCTTGGACTCGCTGTAAGCCAAAATGATTGTTAAGATAAAAAAGGTTTGCGCCAATACCGCGTGGCCAACTGAAACGAATGTCGGAAGGAAAAAGAGCACTGTTATCCCGCCTAACACTCCTTGAAGAACGACCGCCCCCATGGCCGCGAACCCCAAATTACGAACCCAGCGACGACGCTCAAATTTTAAAAGGCCCAATGTTAATAAAAACATCAAAAAGCCAACGGTTGCCGCGACCATTCGGTGCCCGTGCTCATAAAAGACTCCGCCGATCATCGGAGGGAAAAGCATTCCATAGGACAACGGCCAGTCTGGTACGGCTAACCCAGAACCCGTACTGGTCACCATGCTACCGGCAAAAATCAAAAAGAATGTTGCAAAACAAGTGATCTTGGAGAGGACCCTTAATAAAACTTGACCATTGGGAGATTGACGGGACATAAGCGCATTGACTAATTCCAAAAACTATCGACGGATTCATCCTTTTTTGAGGCGGCGGCCTGCTTTTCCAACCATGCGTTGAAGTCTTCCGGTGAATGGATGATCAA
>JAHFFS010000088.1 GCA_023247815.1 Candidatus Omnitrophota bacterium | reverse complement strand
GGTTTCATGATCCCTACGTCCAAACCTTGATCTTGCAGCAAAACACCCAGCGCCATGACCGCGACCGTCTTACCGACGGCCGTATCAGTGCCGGAGATAAAAAACGCGCGGCCTTTATGAGGGGCTGTCCCTTTAGGGACTGTCCCCCATAACGCAAGCGTTCCGGCGAAAGGCTTGCCGGAATCTTTCGCAATCGTACGTCTTACGCCATTCACTTTTTCTTTAATCCTGTTCATTCTTAATCCCCTTCAACCAAAGCACTTCAAAAGAAGCAGTCACCCCCCAGGGGTCTTGAAAATGATTTTTGTAATACTCGTTGGCCCGCTGCAAATGATCTTTCCCAACAAAGAACGATTGGCGGCCGGTATTAGCGCCCGTGCTTTTGAGCCAGCTCACCAAATCAAAAAGGTCATTGAAATGCGTCTTGATGATCTCACTATTCTCGTCGACAATTTGAAAGCCGCGATCCTCAAGGCTCCGACGTACCGTCAAACCATCGGCCAAACGCCGAAAACGTGGTCTACTAGCCGTTTTCCCAGCTGTTGCCTCCAACGCTTCAAAAAGTTCTTTCAAAGTCTGCTGGCCAAACATCGTAAAACAAAAAATCCCCTGATTCTTAAGCACGGCATAAACCTGCTCAAATGATTTATCCAAGTCTTCGATCCACTGATACATCAAATTTGAAACAACGATATCAAACGTCCGTGGTTGAAATGGTAAGGCCGCGGCCTGGGCCTGTAAAATCTTCAATGTCTCATATTTTTCCTTCGCGACTTTAAGCATACCAGGCGCGAAATCCATGGCGCACACCAGCGCGTCCGGAAAAAAAAAGCTGATGCGATTGGCCAAACGACCGGTCCCAGCACCGATATCCAAAATTCGTTCGCCCTTCTCGCAATCTGAAATTTTTTTCACCAACTCACGGCCGATTTCTTTTTGCAGTGATGAAAGTGATTCGTACTGCATGGCCGAATTGGAAAACGCCCGACGGATTTTTCGATCAATATCATTCAACAACATCGCTTCTCCTCAAACCTTTAATCAGCTGTCATTGCGAGCGAAGCGAAGCAATCTTACCTAAAGGATTGCTTCGTCGCTATTTTAAATTTGACGGCTCTTCGCAATGACACCACTGAATCACTGCCCATGCACTTCTTTCAAAAACCCATCCAACACCGCGTTGAATTCGTGCGGTTTGCTTAAAAATGGGAAATGGCCGCACTGATGAAACCAACTGAACTTCGCTTCCGGCATTTTGCTTTGCAGATAAACAAAAAAATCTCTTGAGCAAATATTGTCCTCGGTGCCGTTGATAAACTGTACCGGGATATCGATCTTATCTAAGGTGGCGCGCAAATCTTCTTTTTCGAGTACATTAAGCATCTCGAGGAGTGCTTTTTTGTCCGGCACATAATCGGCAGCACGAAACGTCTGGATCCATTTGAATCGACGGGTGGCCCGCTCTTCCTTCGTGAACAACGAACGAAAAAAGATATGAAGCATGTTCGGGTAACGGTTATCCAATTGCCAGGCCAATTGCCGAATGCGCGACACGTCGAGGCCATAAGGATAATCGGCACTGCGGGCAAATTTGGGCTGCGATCCGACAAAGACCATATAGTAAAAACGTTCCGGATAAATGTCATAGGCCTTAAGTGCTATGAGCCCTCCTAAGGAGCTCCCCACAAACCCAAGCCGGTCCACTTTTAGATGGTCGAGGATGAGGTGCAAATCTTTAGCCATATCTTCGGTCGTCACGTTTACCCAGTTTGTTTTACCATGGCCGGGAAGATCAATGGAAACGACTTTGAAACGCTGCGAAAAATGTTTGATCTGCTGACGCCAAATCCGCATATTGACTCCCCAGCCGTGGATGAACAAAACTGCCGGTCCTTCGCCTTTGACATCGTAATGCCATTTCAAACCACTTGGGGTTTCGATAAAATGCATAGTCGCCTTCCTATGATTTCCAGTTGTTGCAAAAGACCATCGATGTCCCTTCGGGTATGCGCCGCAGTCACTGTTAACCGAAGACGAGAAGTCCCTTGCGGCACCGTCGGGGGACGAATGGCAGAAACAAAAATCCCTTTTTCCAATAATTCTCGTGAAAACCGCACCGCCAGATCCGCGTCCTTAACAACAATCGGAATGATCGGGCTCTCAGTGGCTAAGGTATCAAATCCCATCTCCTGCAATGCCGATAAAACATATCGCGCATTGTCCCACAACTGCTTTCTTCGCTCTGGCTCAGTCTCAATGATCTCGATTCCTTTCAAAGATGCCGCGGCAACACTCGGCGGCAAGCCTGTGGTATAAATCAAACTCCTGGCTTCGTTGATAAAAAAATCAACCAGGTCTTTCGACCCACAAGCATAGGCCCCAAAAGAACCCACGGGCTTTGAAAAAGTCCCCATCTGAATATCAATTTCTCCTTCCAGGCCAAAATATTCAACCGCCCCTTTTCCCTCTGGCCCGAAAACGCCTAACCCATGGGCCTCGTCGACCATGGTCCAACAATCATATTTTTTAGCCAAGGCAACGATCTCGCTCAAAGGGGCCAAATCCCCGTCCATACTAAAAACACTGTCGGTCACAATCAACTTTTTCCCACGTGCCGTGGCAGACTTCAGCATATCCTCAAGTGCTGTTAAGTCCCGGTGCGCGAACCGGCGCAGCTTGGCCTGACTTAACAAAATCCCGTCGACAATCGAGGCATGGTTCAAACGATCAGAAAATATCACGTCGTCGCGGCCAAACAAGCTGGAAAGGATTCCGACATTGGCCATATACCCGCTGCTAAAACTGATGGCACTTGCTGTTCCCTTAAACCTGGCCAATTTCTCTTCGAGCTGATGATGGGCAGCCATATTGCCGCAAACCAACCGCGAGGCACCTGCACCAAACCCCTGTGTCTTCATACTATCAACAGCGGCCTGCCGCAAACGAACATCGGCGGCCAATCCTAAATAATCGTTTGAACAAAAATTTAAGACCTTCCTGCCTTCAAGCACAATCTCCCGACCCTGCGGCCCTTCAACCAACCGCATCCGGCGACGGTGGCCGTTCTGTTCAAGATCAAGCAAACTCTTTTTTAAAAATGAATTTTTTTGGTCCATAACAAATTGTTTCAAGAAAGCAAATGCTGAACATCGCCGGAAATGTTCTTAATTGTCCGTCCATCATCACAGCGGATGAGCAGCCCGCCGTCGGCGGATAAATCAATCGCTTGGCCTTCAACCGTTTCCTTCAAATGACACAGGCGAACCCGCTGTCCCAGTGTTGAAGAATACTCTTTCCACTTCATCATGGCTGGCTCAAATCCATTTTTTTTAAAATCAGCGTACCAAAAATCCAATGACCGTAAAATGGCCTGCAGCAACTTGATCCTGGAATGCGCTTGCCTGGTCTCGATTTTCAATGACGTTGCCTCCGGCGGGAGATGCGAACGAGAAGCGTTCACATTCAAGCCAATCCCGACCACCAAAAATTTGATGCGATCGGTATCTGCGTTCATTTCCGTCAGAATCCCGGCCAATTTTTTATGATTTAAAAGGATATCATTCGGCCACTTGATCTTTGGATCAAGACCGGTTTCCTTTTGCAAGGCCTCACATAACGCCACCGCGCAAAGCAAGGTGATGCGCGCGACTTCCGACGGTGCTGACTCCGGACGCAAAAGAATGGAAAAATAAATCCCCTTGCCTTTCGGTGACACCCAATCGCGCCCCAAGCGTCCACGGCCTTTGGATTGGGTTTCCGCGCAGACCACTGTTCCCTCTTGCGCTCCTTGGAGTCCTAATTGGAAAGCTTCGTCCATGGTTGACGACACGGATTCAAAATGAATGATCTTTTTACCAACCAACTGTGTTTCCAAATGATACCCGACTTCAAAAGATAAAAGCTTGTCAGGAACAGCGAACAACCGATATCCTTCGTGGGGTACTGCTTCAATTTTGTAACCGTCAGCCCGCAGCTCTTGCATATGTTTCCAAAGTCCGGCCCGGCTCATCTTCAACAGACGACTTAAGTCTTCCCCTGAGACATAATTCTTTTTTTCTTTTAACAAAGCCAATATCTGGTTCTGGGTCTGCCCATTAGCCATGCGTTCGCAACCTTTCGATGATCAATGGCAGCTCTTCGAGAAGTCGATCAATATGTTCCGTCGTGGTCCAGCGGCCTAACGTAATCCGCAGCGATCCCAAGGCCAGATCGTTCGACAAGCCGATGGCCTTCAATATCCGGGACGGCTTGATCGCACCAGACGTACAGGCCGATCCCATTGAAGCAGCAATGCCTTTCCTGTCCAAGGCCATCAACAGCGCCTCGCCTTTAACCCCGGCAAACGAAAAATGAGCGTTGTTGGAAAGACGCTCCTGACGATGCCCGTTGATTTTAACCCCTTGGATTCTTTGTGGAACTTCTGCCAATAACCGGTCCCGTAGCTGTGCCTGCTGTTTTGCTTCTTTTGCCATATTCTGCTCACACAACTCAATTGCTTTGGCCAATCCAACGACACCGGCAACATTCTGGGTCGAGGCGCGCCAACCGCGTTCCTGGTCACCGCCCAGCAAATGCCGAGCCAACGGAGTTCCTCGACGAGCATAAAGCGCCCCGACCCCTTTGGGTCCATAAAATTTATGGGCGGCCAAAGATAAAAAATCCGCGTTCAACTCATCGACATCAACCGGAATGTGCCCTACGGTCTGCACTGCGTCAACGAGAAATGGAATATGCTTGGCTTGAGTGATAGCACCGATCTGCGAGATCGGCTGTAGGCTGCCGATTTCGTTATTGGCATGAATGACCGCGATCAAAATCGTCTGCGGCTTAACAGCTGCCTTGAGCGCCTTAAGATCAACAACCCCATTCTCATCAACATCAATCTCACTGACCTCGTAACCATGGCTCTTTAAAAATTCAACCGGCTCAAACACCGAATGATGTTCAATCTTAGAAATGATGATATGGTTGCCTTTCTTCCGCTGGGCACGGGCCGCGCCAAAAACAGCCTGGTTATTGGATTCTGTCGCTCCAGAGGTGAAGATGATTTCATCCCTTTGGCTGCCTAAAAATCTGGCCAAGATTTCTCGGCTATCTTCAAGCGCCTTTCTGGCTGTCCGGCCGGATTCGTGCGGACTGGAAGCATTGCCGAAGCGCTCAAAAAAATACGGTTCCATGGCCTTCACGACCAAAGGATCACAAGGTGTTGTTGCGCCGTAATCAAAGTAAATTTGATCCAAAACGTCATCTCCCCATTAGACAAAATAACCCTTCCATGTTAACTTGCCCATAATGTAATGTCAACCATCTTAAGTAATTTGGTTTACAAACAATCCGGACCTTTACCGACCTGATATCCACACCTCAATTGACAAAAATTTCCGCCGATGCTATATTGAGTCCCGCTAAAATTGATAATTTTTGAGCTTCTGGAAGGAAATCTTGTGGCTGCACTTGCTGATTCTGAATGAGTCAATATAGTAGCAAGTACGAACTCGAAATTTTTCTAAATAAATGCTTTCAGGGGTAATTTCGGGGCTGTAGCTCAGCTGGGAGAGTGCTTGCATGGCATGCAAGAGGTCGAGGGTTCGATCCCCTCCAGCTCCACTTTTGACCGGGAAAAATTTTGAAAAACTATCGTGTCATATTGATCATTGGTGTCATTGAAATCCTGATCGGCAGCGTAACCATATTTTGCAATTCGCTGGCCTTGCTCTTTAAAATCAATCATAAATCCTTCAGCGTTCTCGTTTTTGTTTTTGCCGCGGCGGCCCTTTCCTTGTTGATCGGAATCGGCCTTCTCAGATTTAAAAGGATCGCGTATCAGTTTTTGCTTTATTTCTCGTCGGTGGTGCTGCTGAGCAAGGTATTGATTCTGATGGACGTGCTGCAACTGAATGGGGACCTGGTCTGTAATTTTCTTCCCCATGGGATTAATGCTTGGCTATCGATCATTTATCATGGTTCGGTCATATACTACTTACTGAAACACGACGTAAAAAAAATCTTTTAAGCTGGAGTGGCGGAATTGGTATACGCGCTGGTCTCAAAAACCAGTATCCTCACGGGTGTGTGGGTTCGACTCCCTCCTCCAGCACAATTTTCGAAAATCCACCCAAAAACTCACCGTAATTAACTTCACAGCCCATATTGACGTCCATAATCGGTAAATGTTACACTTAGAGTAATGAAAAATGTGCTCATATCTTTCATTTTTCTCGCCATTTTTAGCTCAGCCGCCTGGGGGCAGCTTAGCAACAAACCCATTCAGACATTTATTCTTAAAGACGGCTCGCGGGTCGAAGGCCAATTGATGGGAACCGTCAATGGCACCTACATTGTGCAAACCAAGGATAGTAGCCAGGTAAAATTCCTCGCAAGCGACCTGCAAAATATGACAACGGGGCATCTACCGCAACCCAAAACACAGATCAATCCATTTTCTGACTCAGCAAGCCCTGCCGTTACAACGCAGCAAATGATACTTCCGCAAGATTCCCCAACACAGCATCAAATGTTCGATACAAAAGCGATCGAGCTAAAACTTCAACAACTTCATGCAACACAACAGGGATCACAGGGGCAGGAGGGT
>JAHFFS010000087.1 GCA_023247815.1 Candidatus Omnitrophota bacterium | reverse complement strand
TGATATTCACCAAAAAATCCGCCCCATTTCGCGTCATCCGACGGGCCAGGTCGGAAATGGTATCTTCGAAGCAAATCAAGACCGAAAAATCCGCTGTGATTTTTTTTCCATCTCGCCCGACGGCGGAAATCGGAAACAACGTCAACTTTGTCCCTGAAGTAAAATCCTCCATCGGGATCAGATCGGCAAAAGAAAAAAGGAATCTGCGCAAAGGCAAAAATTCACCAAAGGGGACCAAATGGATTTTATCATACTGACCAGCCTCCAGCCCCTGCCCAGACAACAGCAACGCTGAGTTGAAATACTTGTCCTCTTCCTTGGTCACCGCCCCCAGCAAAAGCGGCGTTTGATTTTCCTTAACAGAATCCTTCACCTGCTGATAAACATCCGGCGATTCCCAGAGATATCCAGGAAAAGCAGTTTCCGGCCAAAGGACCAAATCTGGACGGGAAGCCGCTGCCTGTTTCGTTAAAAGCAGATGCTTTTCTAAAATGTCCGGCCATTCTTGCGCCACCCATTTTTCCTTTTGCTCAATGTTCCCCTGGATCACCGCCACCTTGCTCGTCCCGAGCGAATCCAACTTCCTCATCTGGAAAATGCCATAGGTCAAAACGATCAGCAAAAGACCGACCGTCAAAATGACTGCTCCTTGCAATTCTCGCTGTTTGGGGGCTGTCCCTTTAGGGACTGTCCCCAGCCCCAAGATCCCCAGCGCTTCCTTAATCAACACATTGACCATAACAATCAAAAACGAAATCCCGGCAGAGCCAGTAACGTCGGCAATCTGAATCAACGGCAAGACCCGATACTGCGAATATCCGAGATTGACCCAGCCAAAGCCAGAAAACAAGTTGCCGCGCATGAATTCCAAGACCACCCAGGCGCTCGGCAATAAAAATAATTTCGCGATCAAACCCCTACGCTGACAAATAGCCGCGTAAACCGCGAACAAACCAAAATAAAGCGAGCAATAAACAGCAATCGCCGCGACCGCGAAAACTCCGACGATGATCGGAAACCCCGCCGAAGGTGCTGAACAAAAAATCCAATACAACGTGCCCAAAAAAAATACGCATCCGGTCAGATACCCCTGACGGAAAGCCTTAATTTTTGTCTGTCCATCCAGAACAAAAAGCAAAGGGACCAAGGCCACCCAAGCAAGTGCGTTGAATTCAAAAAGGGGGAAACTAAAAATTAAAAGGATTGCTGAAAAAATACAAAATAATCGACGATGTAAAACTGAATTTAGGAAGATGGTCAGCCAGCTTTTCACAATTCACCATTCACTCAATTACTTCCCACAACACTTTTTATATTTCTTGCCACTGCCGCAGGAACAGGGATCATTACGACCGACTTTCCGCTCCGATCGTTGGATGGGCTGCTGCTTTTCTTCTGGTGCAGATTTGCTTGGCTGAGACGCGATCGGGTCCGCGATATTATTCTGTTCCAAATATTCGGAAAATTCCTGATGGATCGTTTCTTGCGGGATAGAACTGAAAACGCTTCGACGCTCAAACGACTGGGAAGACAGCGGCTGAATTTTATAGATCGTCTCAGCGACCTCCTGGTTGATCGAGGCGTACATCATACGAAACATCTCAAACCCTTCGCGTTTGTATTCAATGAGCGGATCGCGCTGCGCGTACGAACGCAAACCAACACCTTCACGCAACTGGTCCATGGCGTAAAGATGGTCCTTCCACTTCGCGTCAATCACGTTCAACAACAAAAACTTTTCAATCCGACGGAGTTGCGCGGCCGTCAGGTCTTTTTCTTTTTGTTCATACCCGGCGAGCAACCCCTTATGAAGAAAATCGCGAATGTCTTCCTTAGAAAGCTCTTTCAATTTTTCCCGCTGCGGCCCAACATCAAAACCAAACTTTGCCCTCAGATAAACCTCAAGTCCTTCCCAATCACGGCTGACCTCGCCGTTTTCATTGGTCTGTTCAAGCAGATACTGTTCAACCATACCATCAAGCGTGTCCTCCACCGCCTCCCAAATACGGTCTTTCACGTTCTCACTTTCTAAAATGCTGCGCCGCAAACCATAAATCGCTTCCCGTTGTTTGTTCATCACATTGTCATATTCCAGAAGCTGTTTACGGATCTCAAAATGGTGATTTTCCACCCGTTTCTGGGCCACTTCAAGCGCCTTACTCACCCAAGGATGTTCAATCACCTGACCTTCTTCCATTCCTAACCGTTCCATCATCGACATGATCCGGTCTGACGCAAAAAGCCGCATCAAATCATCTTCCAACGAAACAAAAAATCGCGACGACCCCGGGTCCCCCTGACGGCCGGACCGGCCCCGCAGCTGGTTATCAATCCGACGAGATTCATGCCGTTCGGTGCCCAGCACGTGCAGACCGCCCTGTTCAATGACTTGGCCATGTTCCTTCTGACATTCCGCTTTAAACTTTTTTAAGAATTCATGGACCTTGGCCAGTTTCTCTTCCGGCTGTTCTACCGTTTTTTCCTCTGCCAGGCTCTTCGCCAAAAATTCCGGGTTCCCCCCTAAAACAATGTCGGTTCCCCGTCCCGCCATATTGGTGGCAATCGTGACCCCTTTAAAACGTCCGGCCTGGGCAACGATGTGCGCTTCCCGCTCATGATATTTCGCGTTCAGCACCTGGTGCGGGATTCCGGAACGTTTCAAGTGCGAAGCCAGCAATTCTGATTTCGCGATCGAGATGGTCCCAACCAAGACCGGCTGCCCGCGCTTATGGCATTCCTGAATTTCATCGACGACCGCTTGATACTTTTCCTTGGCTGTTCGATAAATGCAATCGGTATGGTTTTTCCTCTGCAAAACGCGGTTCGTTGGAATGACAACGCATTCCAATTTGTAAATCTGATCAAACTCGGTGGCCTCGGTGTTGGCCGTACCCGTCATCCCCGAAAGCTTGTCGTACATGCGAAAATAATTTTGGAAGGTGACCGTGGCCAGGGTCTGATTTTCCCGTTCGATCTTGATCCGCTCTTTCGCCTCAACCGCCTGATGCAAACCGTCTGACCAGCGGCGGCCAGACATCAATCGTCCGGTGAATTCATCGACGATGATCACCTGTCCGTCGCGGACCACATAATCAACGTCGAGCTTAAAAAATTCCTTCGCCTTCAGGGCTTGCAAGATATGATGACGGTACTCAATGGTCTCCATGTCATGGATATTCTCAACGCCAAAACCCTTGGCCGCTTTTTCTTCCCCCTGTTCGGTCAACGAAATCGATTTGACTTTCTCATCAGCAACATAATCAAACCCTATTGAAAGATCTTCATTGCGATATTTGGCCTCGATCTGCTCACCCTCGGTAATCCGCCGTCCGGAAAGATTTTGAACAATCTCATTGGCCCGATAATATTTGTCGGTCGACATCTCTGCCGGACCAGAAATGATCAGCGGTGTCCTTGCCTCGTCGATCAGAATGCTATCGACTTCATCGACGACAGCAAAATGATGCGGCCGCTGGACCATCTCTTCCCGCGACCCCACCATATTGTCGCGCAGATAATCAAAACCAAATTCATTGTTCGTGCCATAAGTGATGTCGCAGCCGTAAGCAGCCTGCCTGGCCGACGGACCTAGATCATGCAAAATGACCCCGACGGTCAATCCAAGGAATTCAAAAATCGGGCCCATCCAATCGCGGTCACGCTGGGCCAAGTAATCGTTCACAGTGACGATGTGTACCCCGTCGCCGGTCAAGGCGTTCAAGTACGCTGGCAGGGTCGAGACCAAGGTCTTCCCTTCTCCGGTTGCCATCTCAGCAATCTTGCCCTCGTGCAAAACCATCCCACCGATCATCTGCACATCAAAATGCCGCATATTGAGGACCCGCCGCCCGACTTCCCTGACCACGGCGAAAGTCTCAGGCAAGATCGCGGCCAAGGCCTTTTGTTTGATCGCATAAAATTCCTTCTTACTCGTCACTAATTTGACTTCCAACTCTTCCCGCTCAACATGGGACGTGGATTGACGGATTTGGCTTTCCAAACTCTGAAATTCTTCTTTCTTTTCTTTCACCGCCTGCTGATAACGCGCCTTAAAATCGTCGGTCTTGGCCCGCAGCTCTTGATCAGTCAGCTTCATGATCTCATCTTCCAGACCATTGATTTGCGAAACACGAATTGAATATTTTTTGATCAGTCCGATGGATGGCAACGGCAATTCATCTGGGACGTGGATAGAAACATCCGGGTCAAGCTTTTGGATGTACTTTCGTACCCCGCCGACCACAAATTTTCGAATAAAAAATCCAAACATGGCGCTCCCTATTCTGACCTGCGAGGTGCACAGATTTTTAAACTTCCGGTTTCCAACGTAGAAAGCTATCGGTAAACATATCGAAATCACCGTCCATGACCCGGCCAACGTTACCCGTTTCAACGTCGGTGCGATGGTCTTTCACCAGCGAATACGGATGCATCACGTAAGAGCGGATCTGGCTGCCCCATTCGATCTTTTGTTTGACCCCGTATTCCTTCGACATGCGTTCTTCCTGCTCTTTTTGTTTCTTATCGTAAAGACGCGCCTTCAATATTTTCATCGCCACTTGCCGGTTCTGCAACTGCGAACGTTCGTTCTGACATTGCGCCACAATCCCGCTCGGTTTATGCGTGATCCGCACCGCCGAATCTGTGGTGTTAACACTCTGCCCACCCGGACCAGACGAACGAAAGATATCAATTCGCAGATCATCCGGATTGATTTCAACGGTGATCTCTTCGGTCAATTCCGGAATCACGTCGACGGAAGCAAAAGACGTATGCCGCCTTTTATTGGAATCAAAAGGTGATATGCGCACCAAGCGATGGACCCCTTTTTCGCCTTTGAGCAATCCATAAACCGTCTCGCCTTCAATCTGCAGCACCACGTTCTTGATCCCAGCACCTTCCCCCGGCAAAATATCCAATACCTTGACCTTACAACCGTTCCGTTCCGCCCAGCGCGTGTACATCCGAAACAACATATCTGACCAATCACACGATTCCGTCCCACCGGCACCGGCGTTGATGCTCAAAAGCGCGTTATTGCGGTCAAATTCGCCGCTGAGAAGGGATTTGACTTCCAGCTGGGCGACCTCTTTTTCTAAGTTCGCCACTTCTTTTTCAATCTGCTGGAGCATCTCCTGTTCTTCTTGGGCTAAGTCCAAAAGCTCCTTAAGCTCGTCGATCTTAACAAAACCGTCATTAAAAGGATCCACGCAGGATTTTAAAAATTTCAACTCCTTGAGTGTTTGGTTGGCTTTTTCAGATTCATCCCAAAAGTTAGGTTGGGACATCTTTTCTTGGATCGCTTTGATCGACTGTTCCATTGCGGCCAGGTCAAAGAAACCCCCGAAGTTCCTGGAGTTTGCTTTTCAAAGCCTCTATCTTTTGGCGCATTTCATTGACCATCAGGTGTCTCTATTTCTATTACCAACATCCGCAGTCATTGCCGTTTAAACAAATGTCATTGCGAGCGCAACGAAGTGGAGCGAAGTAATCTTCTAAAAAATGGCATTATAACATATTCTCCCACCTTTGGAATAAATAGGGAATAAATAGGGACGGACCCTACTTTTCGTTTTTCCTGGAAACTTTATTATCACTTACTATAACATCATCAACAATTCTGTCAAAAGTAGGGTCCGTCCCTATTTATCCTAAATCTTTATCCGGATTCGGGTAATAGTAATTTTCGAACTTTTTAATGTCTTCTCGGAAAGAGATACGGGGTTAAACTCTTGAATAAGCTGAAAAATGACCTCAGGAGAAACACTTTTTAAAAACTTATATGTAGGGTTTAATGGCTTTTGGATTAATTCGAAAACCCCTCCATTACAGACGATTTCTGTAAAACCTAATTCTAATAATTGTAAAACAGCCTGGCGCGTTTTTAAGCAACTAAAAAATTCTTGGGTCCATAAAGCATCATCACTCGTCACATATACTTTGTTGTCAAAAGAAAGATTGCCTGACTCAATTTTTAGTTCTTTTTTAAAAATTTTTAAAAACCCGTCAAAAATGGACGTTTTCCTTGCCTTAAACTTTCCTTTTAATAACCCCACTCCTACTGCAATTTTAAGGTACCCGATGAAGTGCCGGCTTGCCGTCCGACATACAAAAATATAGTCTAAATTCTGCCAACTGGCCACACAAGTTCCCGAATCAAAAAGTTTTCGTTGAGTTAATTTTCTGACGATCTTAATACGCAAAACAGTTTTCCATAAAGAAAGGATGAGCGCCGTAAAAACTACAAGAAAGAATGCGACATTCAACGGAGAGCTGAATAAAAGCTGGTAAAAATTTTTATCCATAAAAATAAATAGTCGATCCTGAAAAAGCCTGTTTTAGGTGAAGGCTCTTTGAAAATTAAGCGATATAAAGCTATCAATAACGTTCTTCATCCAGAGCCAAAAAGCTCTTATGAGCTTTTTGATGTTAAACCCGCATGCGCAGAAGATAACATTGAGCTGATCGCCCAATTCTCCAGCAAGCTGATTACGGCTTAAGCGATGATCGCTTTTTTGATGGCCAATAATCGGCTCAATGGCATTACGCCGTCGCCACCATTGACGAATTGTTCGACTCGCGTGTCTTTTCCGATGAGGA
>JAHFFS010000221.1 GCA_023247815.1 Candidatus Omnitrophota bacterium | reverse complement strand
ATCTCCGTTGACGTTGTGAAGATGTCAATCCCGGCGGCAGGAAGCAATGGACAGGGTGTCTCCGGATCAAGTCTGGGTGAGCGACTGTTTTTGGTGATGGGAACTCCGAAAAGGGAAGGGTATCGCAACGAAAAAATTCCATTGACCATTAAACTTTTGAACAATGGGGTCTCTCTGCAGGAGATCCGTTATCCGGAATTCAGCCATGAGGGATTTCTCGTCGATCCTTGGCAGGAACCCAAACGGTATGAGCAGGTCATTGATGGTGTTCGTTATGGAGTCGCCGAGTTTAAAACCTATATTTATCCCACACGGATCGGTGAATTGAGCCTGGGCCCAGCCCAGGAAGTGGTTAATGTTGTCTTTCAGGACCAAAAAAAATCGAACCGATCAGCGGACCCGTTTGATCGGTTTTTCGGTGACAGTGTTTTTGATAGTGTTTTTAACAATTATTAAGTGCGTTCCATGCAATTGACGTCAACAGATTTGAAGATGAATATCCAGGCCTTGCCCGATGAGGGGAAACCCAATGATTTTTCTGGTGCCATTGGGCAGTTTGATTTTGACGTCCAGGTTTCACCACCAACGGTAAAGGTGGGCGATCCGTTGACGGTCCGCTTGCAAATTTCCGGAGAAGGGAACCTTAATAACGTCCAGTTGCCGACGATCAACGATTCACAAAATTTCAAAACTTACGAGCCGCAGACCAAAGAAGAAAACGGCCGGATCGTGTCCGAGCAAGTGTACATCCCTAAAAATGATAAAATCAACGATATCCCGATTTTGGCATTTTCCTATTTTGATGTCGTGAAAGGCGCTTACGCGACGATCACGAAAGGTCCCTTCCCGATTAAGGTGGAACCTCTTTCGGAGGCTGAGGCCCTTAAGGTCGTTGGTGCCCAGCTGCCGGTATCCGTTGTTGTTTCGGAATCGAAGGAAACCCTGGGGCAGGACATCCGTTTTATCAAAGAGCATCCAGGGCGGTGGAGGAAGGCCGCGGAACCGATTTTCGCGAATGTATTTTTTGTTTTAGGCGCGATCCTTTATCTCATCATTTGGACGGCGCTGTTGGTGACCCATTTCATCCAGCGTCGGCTCAAGACCGATGTCAAATTGGCCCGCAGGCTGCAAGCCCCGCGTTATGCTCGCAGCGGTCTTCAGCAGGCGAAGATCCATTTGCAGAAGGGTGAACAAAAAGAGTTTTACGACACGATTTTTAAGACCCTGCAGAATTATTTCAGTCATCGTTTGCATGTCTCGATGGGAGCGATCACCATTGATCTCATCAAACAGCAGGGCCAGGCGCGGGCCATCAAAGAGGAAGTCTTTGAAGGGTTAAGGATGATTTTTAACGATTGTGAAATGGTCCGTTTTGCCTCGACTCAAACGGGTCGAGAAAAAATGCAAAAGAGTCTCCAGCAGACTCAAGAGATCATTGATCATTTCGAAAGGCGATGGCGATGAAAAGATTTTTTTTCATGTTGTTTTTTTTCTTCAGTCTTGGGTGTGCCGGCCAAGCGGATCCAGAACAGAATCAGATTGATCCGTTGTTTTTACAGGGTAACACCGCTTATCAGCAAGGTGACTATGCCAAGGCCGCGGAGGCTTATGAAAAGATTATCAGCGACGGATGGGTAAGCGGGCCGCTTTACTTCAATTTGGCCAACAGTTATGTTAAGGCCGGCCATCTCGGCAAAGCGTTTTTGAATTACGAACGGGCCAAGCGTTTGATCCCGCGTGACCCGGATTTGAAAGCCAATGATGCCTATGCCCAATCGTTGTTGAAGACCCCGATATCGATGCCTGCTAATTTTTGGCAAATGGTTCTAACCTCGCATCTTTCATTCTACTCTTTAGATGAAATGGCCATCATTTTTTTCATTTTGTTGGCGCTTTTAGGGGCAATCATCCTTGCTTCGCTGTTTTGGGGTTGGCAAAATCAAGGGAAGGTTTTTTTGTTGGGCGGTGTTGTCATTTTGTTTGTGATTTACGGTGGCGGTCTCCTGTTAAAAATCAAGATGGAGAAGGGGCAAGCCGTGGCCTTGGTCGAAACCTCAGCGAGGTTTGAGCCGCGCGATGGCGCGACGACGCATTATCTTTTGCAAGAGGGCGGAAAGGTCAAGATTTTAGAACAGGACAGGGAATGGC
>JAHFFS010000086.1 GCA_023247815.1 Candidatus Omnitrophota bacterium | reverse complement strand
CAGCGCGGGTTTAAAGAGCTTACTGAATTCTTCCAAAACCCGGATGGATTCTTTCACCCGCTGCGAATTGGCATAAAAAATATCTTCGACATTCCGGCGTCTTAATTCGGTGTTCAAAGATCCTTTACCGACATCTCTTTTAACATCACGACTATGAATCACCTGATTGATTTCCATTTCGGTCACGATATCCGACAGCCGATGGCGGCAGGACTTATATTTCCTTGTCAAATTTTGCCGATTTTCCCAAAATCGGCAAATGTCTTCACAAACCCTCAAGCCTTCTTTGGCACGATTGAAATTGGCGTCTATGATCCGCAATAATTTTTGATCTAACTTTTTCTGCACTTGTTCAAAATTGTTTCAATGACGTTTGTGGTCGAGAGTCCTGGAAGATAATGGATGAACTCCACTTTCCCGCCAGTCGATTCGACCGTGTCGCTGCCAACGACATTTTTTCCTCGCCAATCAGCCCCTTTGATCAAGACATCCGGCTGAACCTCTTGAATGAGCCGCTGTGGCGATTCTTGCGAAAAAATAACAACAAAATCAACACAGCTTAAGGCCGCCAAAACACCGGCCCGCTGCTTTTGCGGAAGGATCGGGCGTTTGCTGCCCTTGATCCGGCGAACCGAACGGTCGCTGTTCAAACCAACGATCAGAATGCGATCCACTTTCTTGGCCTTTTCCAAATAACTCACATGTCCAAAATGTAAAATATCAAAACAGCCGTTGGTAAAGGCAATTGTCTTTCCCTGTTTTTTCAAAGAGCGAACCGCGCGCTTTAGCGTCGGTAACGAAACAATTTTATTTTGACTGGAGGCCATTTTAAAAATTCAACTCAACTGCTCTTCGACCAATTCGCAAATCGTGTGTTCAATGCAAAGGTGCGATTCTTGAACGCGGGCAGTCTGCTTTGACGGAACGATCAGGTTGATATCAGCCAGGGCTTTTAATTTTCCACCGGCGTTGCCGGTCAAAGCAATCGTTGCAATGCCTTTTTTCTTAGCGGCTTGAAATGCTTTGATGACATTGCCGGAGTTACCACTGGTTGAAATCCCTAAGGCAACATCACCCTTTTTGCCTAACGCTTCAACCTGCCGGGCAAAAATGGTATCAAAACCATAGTCGTTGCCCAAAGCGGTCAGCGCCGAGGTATCAGTGGTCAAGGCAATCGCTGGCAAAGCAGCGCGCTCTTTCAAAAAACGTCCGGTGAATTCCGCGGCCATATGCTGGCTGTCAGCGGCCGACCCGCCATTGCCAAAAATGAGCAGCTTACCTCCCTTTTTCAAGGCCGCGACAATCAATTGGACCACTTGGACGATGATGTCTTGATTATCGATCAGGGTTTTTTGTTTGACCTCGATGGACTCTTGAAAAATTTTTTGGATTTTCTGTCGCATTTTTACATGTCCTCGACATTGGCAAAGAAAACCTTGGCCACTTCGTACAATTCCGGATCAACGGCCTTGCGTTGCTTGACTGCTTCTTCGATCCCAACCGACGTCAAATGGTTTTTTCGCAAGCTGACCATCTGGCCAAATTTTTTTTCTTTGATCAGTTCAACGGCCTTGATACCAAAACGGGTGCCGATCACCCGGTCAAATGCCGTTGGGGCACCACCGCGTTGGATATAACCCAAAACGCTGACCCTGGTTTCGTAACCGGTTTTTTCCTCAATGGTTTTTGCTACAAATTCGCCAATACTGCTGAACCGACGTCTTTCCGCGGAACTCTCATTATTTTTCCGAAGGTCATTCTTCAACGTCGCTCCTTCGGAAACCACAATGATGGTGAAGGTCTTACCCCGGCTGTGCCGCGCTTCGATATCTTTACAAACTTGTTCCAAATCCGTAGGTATTTCTGGAATCAAGATGATGTCCGCGCCACCAGCAATCCCAGCCTCCAACGCGATCCATCCGGTATAACGGCCCATGACCTCGATAACAATGATCCGATGGTGACTTTCCGCGGTTGTGTGCAACCGGTCAATGCATTGGGTGGCAATGTTAACCGCGGTATCAAAACCAAAAGCATAATCGGTTCCGGAAAGCGCGTTATCAATGGATTTGGGGACCCCAACCACTTTGATGAATCCTTGTTCATGAAGACCTAAAGCCACCTTTAAAGTTTCCTCGCCCCCAACCGCGATCATGGCGTCAATCCCACTGCGTTTGAAATTCTCAGCAATCTTCTGAACATGTTCTGGATTCTGGAATGGGTTAATGCGGCTGGTTCCCAAAATCGTTCCCCCTCGGTCGAGGATCCCTGAAGTTTGACGCAAATCCAAAATCCGCAAATCATTCTCAATCAACCCCTGCCAACCATTTTTGATCCCCATCACCACGTATCCTACCATCATGCCCTTACGGACAACGGAACGGATCACCGAATTCAATCCAGGACAATCCGCGCCTCCGGTAAGAATGCCAATTTTTTTCATTCAACAACTCTTTCTTTAAACCTAAAACCTGCCACGTGAGACTTGCAACTTCTAAGCCCGATACCCTTCAAAAGGAACAGCTGGACGCGCAGGGTCTTCTTCATGGGGCAATCTTAACTTGCTGCCCTTGGGTTTGTTGGGAATGATCTTGTCGACGTGGATCTGCACGTTCACCGACTCATCCAAACCGATCGTGTCCTGTAGGCGGCGCTTGACCGCGTCCTGCAAACGCGCCGTTGTTTCCGGAATATTCACGTCAGCGTTCAAGACAATCCGGGTATGCACCTTCAAACCTTTCTTGCCGATATGGATCCGCGAGCGGACATCTTTAACTTCCGGCGTGCGGCTGATCACCCGGCGCACCAAATCTTCGAGTGCTAAGACCGAAAGTGTCACCCGCCCCGCCGGATTATCAAACGCGAGATTTTTTCCTCGGAGACGAAATTCAGAGACCGCGTTGGCGAGAAAATAATTGAGGACCAGCAACCCGACCGCGACGATCCCGACGATCAACCGCAACTTTTCATCATAATACGTCACATACAAGGTCGTCATGACATCCGTTAAAGAAACCCAATTCATCACCAACACAATCAATAAGCATCCCAAAAACATGATCATCGTGCTGTAAAACAAGACCGCCATCCGGACCATAAATTTCATCTCAACTCCTCCTCTCAACTCCTTGAATATTGACGTTGACATCCTTAAGATCGATATCGACGGTGCTTTCAACCATGGCGCGCACGGAATCTTGAATCTGTCTGGCCATCAGCGGGATATTCACTCCCGGTGTGATCAAGACATCGACGTCGATCGTCACTTGACCGTTTTCATCGATATCAACACCCACTCCCGAATGTGGACGAAATCCGAAAAGCTCTCCTAAGTTAGAAACAAAGTTCCCGGGATCCATCCGTACCCCCTCCATATTAGCAATGACGGAATGCGCGATGTCCGCTAAAACTTTTTTGTGGATCCTCACCGAACCAAAATCAACTCTGCTGAAATTTTTCACGATTTTCCCTCCCGCCCCCGTCGAGTCTATGCCAACGGCGGCTCAATGTCTTTTCGTATGACTTTCTCTAAGAAATGGGTTGAAATCTTCCCTTCCAAAAAATGCGGATGTTCCAAAATATCTTGATGCAGCCCGATCGTGGTCTTGATCGGAGCGATATAAAATTCGTCCAACGCCCGACGCATGATCTTAATGGCTTCGCTGCGGTTGCGTCCGTAAGCGATCAATTTGGCCACCATCGAATCATAATACGGGCTGATCACGTAACCCGGATAGATGTGGGTATCCAATCGGATGCCCGGTCCACCCGGTAAGTTCAATTCTTCGATTTTTCCCGGAGAGGGAATAAAATTATTGTTAGGGTCTTCGGCATTGATGCGGCATTCAATCGCGGCACCTTTCATCTGGACTTCCTCCTGTTTGAAACGCAATTTTTCGCCGCGAGCAACGCGAATTTGTTCCTTAACCAAATCTTTGCCCGTGATCATCTCCGTGACCGGATGCTCAACCTGAATGCGGGTGTTCATTTCCATGAAATAAAATTCGCCGTTGCTATCAAGCAAATATTCAATCGTCCCCACTCCGCGATATTTAACCGATTTGGCCGCCTTCACTGAAGCCTCACCCATGCGCTTGCGCAATTTTTCATTCAACGCCATGGACGGAGACTCTTCCAAAAGTTTTTGATGACGACGCTGGATGCTGCAGTCCCTTTCTCCCAAATGCAAAACATTGCCATGATGGTCCGCCAAAATTTGAAACTCGATGTGCCGCGGATCCGTAATGTATTTTTCAATATAGACATTCGGATTACCAAAATTGGCCTGCGCTTCTTTTTGCGCCGTGGCAAAAGAACCGGTCAGGGTGACATCGTTATGACACACCCGCATCCCCTTGCCCCCACCACCGGCGGCGGCCTTAATGATCACCGGATACTTAATCTTTTTGGCAATCTCCAAGGCCTGCTTATGGTCCTGGACCACTCCTTCACAACCCGGAGTGAGCGGCATGCCAATCTTGCGCATGGTCTCTCTGGCGCGCACTTTATCGCCCATGATGCGGATCGTTTCGGCCAAAGGGCCAATGAACGTAATATGGCAGGACTCACAAATCTCAGCAAAATGCGCGTTTTCCGCTAAAAATCCATAGCCAGGATGGATGGCCTCCACGTCGGTGATTTCCGCGGCGGCAATGATGGCTGGAATATTCAGATAACTGTCAATGCTGGGAGCGGGACCGATACAAACAGCTTCATCGGCAAAACGGACATGGAGAGAATTGCGGTCGGCCTCAGAATAAACGGCAACGGTTTGGATGTTCAACTCTTTACAAGCACGGATGACCCGGAGGGCAATTTCACCGCGGTTGGCAATAAGGATTTTTGAAAACATTTTATTCCTTAAGTGAAGAGGAATGATTGACCGTAGGGGAGATAGGGGGCTGTCCCTTTTAGGGACTGTACCCTATCTCACTCCGGTCTCACTAACCAACCGGCTCAACCACAAAAAGGGTTTGGCCAAATTCAACCGGTTCGCCATTTTCAACAGCGACTTCGACAATCCTGCCTTTGACTTCGGATTTGATTTCGTTCATCAGCTTCATGGCCTCGACGATGCAGACGATCTGACCGATTTCAACGGTTTGACCAACTTCAACAAAAGACGGTGTTTCTGGTGAAGGGGCACGATAAAAAGTACCAACCATGGGAGAGCTAATCGCGTTGGTTGACTTTCCAGAGCCGGACGCGGCAGCGGCTGGGGCGGAGTGTACTTCAGAAACCGGACCCGGACGATACTCAACCGTCGGACGCGGCCCGGAAAATTCAAATCCTTCCGCTCCCTTCTTGATCTTAATCTTGGAACCTTCTCGTTCGATTTCAATCTCGGTCAACGCGTTCTCATTCATCAAACTGATCAATTCCTTGATTTCTTTGAGATTCATTTTTGAATCCTTTCGACATATTGCCCACTACGAGTATCGATCTTAATGACATCCCCTTGATTGATAAAAAGCGGAACCATCACCGTCGCTCCGGTCTTAATCTTCGCTGGTTTGTTACCGGATTTCGAGGAGTCCCCTCGAATCCCCGGCTCTGACTCAACCAACTCGGTCACAATAAACGTGGGGAGCATGACTTTAAGCACCCGGTCTTGATACACCAGTCCGGTGACAGTGAGATTTTCCAACAAAAATTTGGCTCCATCCCCT
The DNA here is from genome assembly GCA_023247815.1 of Candidatus Omnitrophota bacterium. Taxonomy (GTDB): domain Bacteria; phylum Omnitrophota; class Gorgyraeia; order Zapsychrales; family JANLHA01; genus JAHFFS01. Next base: position 1,008 of record JAHFFS010000086.1, on the reverse strand, counting down.
AAAACTTCTTCGGAAAGGGCGATTTGTTCAAAACTTGTGTGGTCCATAAAATGATACTGGCCCTCGGAATGATACAAAAATTCCAGTTCCACTTCTTCTAATGGTGCCTCTTCCAGCTTATCACCGGCCTTAAATGTCCGCTCGAGGGTATTTTCCGTCTTAACGTGACGAAATTTCACCCGAACAAAGGCGCCTCCCTTACCAGGCTTGACATGCTGATGTTCAAGGACCTGATAAATTTCTCCATCAAGGAGTAACGCTTGTCCGGTACTGATTCCATTCATTGTGATCGCCATTGAAATCCCTTATCCCTTTGCTAAATTGTTGATCTTAAACAAATTTTGTTGCTAAAAAAATTTTGCGTCATCATTATACCCGCTTTTATCAGCATAAGTAAAAAAATTTGGTTAGATAATTGACCGACTTAAAACCCGACACCCATCTTTCGTGACCAAGACCATCTCTTCCAGGCGGATACCAAACTGCTGAGGAAGATAAACACCAGGTTCAACTGTCACGACCATTCCTTCTTTAAGCACTGTTGAACACTTGGCAGATAACCGAGGATCTTCATGAATCTCCAATCCAACGCCGTGTCCCAAGGAATGTCCGAAATATTTCGCTAACCCTTTGCTTTCTAAAATCTTACGCGCCTGCTGATCGATTTCGTTGCACTTTTTTCCCGGCCGGATTGCGGCAATCGCTGCCGCCTGCGCTTCCTCAACCGCGGCATAAACGTTTTTAAAACGAGACGATATTTTACCCAAAACAAAAATTCGTGTCAAGTCAGACTTATACCCTAGATAATCAATCCCCATATCCACCAGCACCACGTCGTTACGACGAAACTTCCGGTCCGTGACCTTAGCATGGGGATAACAGGAATTCTCTCCCGAGGCAATGATCGGATTAAAAGAAAAAGTCACACTCTGATCTTGAACAAATCGGGTCAAACGTTTTAACAGCTCAGCTTCACTCATACCTGGCCGGATGAGCGGCCGCAGGAAC
>JAHFFS010000220.1 GCA_023247815.1 Candidatus Omnitrophota bacterium | reverse complement strand
ATAATTCTTGAAGAGATCCTTCGGCCTAAAAAACAGGCCTCAGGATGACGGCGTGGACGACAGGATTTTCTATGATAGTTGTTTAAAACATCCAAGGAACTTCCGTGGAAGACAATCAAGAACGTTATTATAAACTTTCAACACTCCAATTTTTCTTTGCCGTTGCCGCGGTGATTTTATTGGGATCATTGGTGTGGATGTTCGCGCATGATTATTCCCGGGAATGGAAACAATATCAGAAAGACTTTAAAGATCTGGAAGTTGAAAAAAACAGGGTCAAAGAGGATTTAGAATTATCCAGCGTCAAGGAAAAGACTCCATATCAAGATCTCCTCAAACAAATCGAATCAACCGAAAAAGAGTTAAGCCAAAAATCCTTTGAGATTAAAAAATTCGAATTAAAATCCGCCGAGCTTCAATCCCAATACGACATCCATAATCAGCAATCCCAATTCGCTAAAGCCAAATATGATTCCCTGAAATATCATTACGAAGAAGCCCTCAGTCATGGCAAGCCCGAGGCGGCGTCGATAAAAAAAGAACTTGATCAATTCGAACAAAAGATCAAGACCCTGCATCTGACGCTTGAAAAAATTCAAAGCGAAATCCATCAAACGGAAGTTCAAGTCCTTTCCTATCATTCCAATCTGAAATCCCTGCAAAAAGATTTAAAAAATTTCACCAAACAGTCCGACATCTACGATCGGAAATTGAAAAAGATCGATTGGGAACAGATGTCTTTGGGAAATAAATTGGCCAGCATGGTCAGGGATTTGCCCGTCGTGGATCTGGCTAATCCCAGCTATAAAGTTCAGCAGGTCGTCATTCATGATATCAAAGACAGTGTGAATTTTATGCAGGTCCCGAAGGTGGATCGATGTATGACGTGTCATTTGGGAATCGACAACCCCGATTACAAAGACGCGCCGCAGCCCTTTACCTCTCATCCGCATTTGGAATTATTCGTCGGGAACAATTCGCCTCATCCCTTTGAAGAATTCGGCTGCACGAGTTGTCACGAAGGCCGCGGCCGCGGCACGGATTTCCTTTCCTCCGCGCACACGCCGTCTTTCGACGAGCAAAAAAAAGAATGGGGAAAAAAATACCATTGGCATGAAGATCATGGCTGGGAACACCCCATGTATTCAAAGCCGTTCATCCAAGCCAGTTGTTTGAAATGCCACGCGGGTCAGACGGTGATTAAAGGCGCCGATCAACTGAACTTAGGTTTGAATTTGATTGAGCGCTCCGGCTGTTTTAGCTGCCACTCAATCGACCGCTATAAAGACTGGCCCAAAACCGGACCTGACCTGACCAAGATTTCTTCCAAAACTTTCAAAGACTGGGTGTATCTCTGGATCGCCGATCCGCAGTCGTTTCGTCACAACACCCGGATGCCCTCATTTTTCAATCAATCCAATACCAATGATCCCTCGTCGATCAAACGTTCGCAGCAAGAAATTCATATGATCGTCGCGTATTTATTTTCCAAAAGTTCCCCATTTCCCGTTGATCCGGTGTCGAAACTGGGTAATGCGAAAAAAGGCGAGGAACTGGTTTCTTCTCTGGGCTGTTTTGCGTGCCATACCATCGATCCGCAATCCACTCACGAAAAACCGACTCTGCAAACTCTCCGTCGAGAACAGGGCCCGAATCTGATTGCCCTGGGAACCAAAACAACCCACGAATGGCTTTACAACTGGTTGAAAGATCCCAACCGGTATCATTCCCAAACAAAAATGCCTAACCTGCGCTTGTCCGACCAGGAAGCCTCCGACATTGCCGTATATTTGGCGGCAGAAAAAAATCCGGATTTTATGAAGAAACCAATCGAAAAAATAGATGAGCCGATCGTCAACGACATCACTCAAGGATTTTTGGAAAAATCTTCTTCCGTGGCTGAGGCGAAGGACAAACTTTCGCAAATGTCTTTGGATGAAAAAATGACTTATTCCGGCGAGAAATTGATCCGGCATTACGGCTGTTTCGCTTGTCATGAGATCAGCGGTTTTGAAAAAGACAAACCCATCGGCACGGAATTGACCGAAGAGGGAAGCAAAGATGTCGAGCGTCTGGATTTCGGATTCGTGGACATGGAACATTCCAAAGAAACCTGGTTTATGCAAAAACTGAAAGACCCCCGGATTTTTGACCACAATCGGGTCAAAGAACCGCTCGAC